>NZ_CAXTAZ010000047.1:0-39684 GCF_964242715.1 uncultured Enterovirga sp. | reverse complement strand
CAAACCCCAGCCGTGAATCCCGCTTCGAATCGGAAAGAGCTGAACCCGCTCTAGTCACCTAAACACCCGGCGGAACCGACGCCTGTACTTCGGCTGAAAGGGCCCACCAATGCTACGCGGATATGTCGATAAGGCTGAAGGCGAGATCCACGGTTGGGCGTTTGATGATGAACGCCCAGAGATAGCGGTTCAGCTCGATGTCTACATAGGCGGTCGGTTTTTCCGCAGAATCACGGCAGACCAGGCCAGACAGGATCTCTCAATTCTCGCGACCGGCAACATCAACTACGGCTTCTCTATTCGGGACGTCCCATCCGTGCGCCCTGACGATATAGTATTCGCGAAGTACAAAGGCGCATTTGTCGTCCAGAGCCCGAGTGCATTGAAAAGCCACTTGTTCGACAGCCTGAACCACGTCGCCGTCTTGGAGAGCTTAGGATCGAACAGAACCGTTACCTACTGCGGTCCAGTCGACGATGGTGTCCTCGACATCGCGGGCCGAATCGTTGGAGCGTTGCAGACGGCCGAAACGGTCTCGACGGACTACGGCCCCCTTTGGGGGCTTTTGGTGAAGAGCCACGGCGAATTTCTTGCCCTGGCGAGAGATAGCGCCGTGGCGGAGTTGGCGCAGTATCTCGCGGACGTGGGCCGGCGACCTCTATCGACCGGCTTTTTCGATGGGCCCGCAGCCTATGAAGGCGCAGAGTCCAACGCTGCTTTCCGCAACGCTGCGGCGACACTGATCTTTGACCGTCTTCTTTCCCTCGCTGAGGCGATGGGATGCGTCGCCGTGGAAAATCCTGAGCAGGGCAGACGGGGCGTCCACTCCACGGCGGAACCGAGTGCATTGCTCGATGCTGTCGCTGCCACTCTCAGCGTTCCTTCACTCAAAGCTCCGGTCGGAGGATATTGGGGACTCTCTACAACCCACGGCGTCGTCAACGTCCGAGCGCTCGACGCGATGTATGCGGCTTGGCGCCTGGATGTCTTACGGCGCCAATACGGGACCACCGGGATCTCCGAGATAGGAGGCGGAGTCGGTTTGGTCGCGCACTACGCTGCGCTACTCGGGGCCTTCCCCTATCAGATTGTTGACCTCCCAACAGTCGGGGCCGCGCAGGCATTTACGCTGCGTCACCATAGCGACCTCAGACTCTACGGCGAAGATCAGGCCGGAGGCAGGTTGACGCTGATCCCCCCATGGGAGTTCGGGGCCAGTGACAAGGGCGGACGTGAGTTCCTGTTCAACATGGACTCTCTACCTGAAATCGAGACTGCGGCGGCGATCAAATACCTCAGCGACGCACGGTCTCTCGGCTTTCGCTACTTCCTGAGCATCAACCAGGAGTCAGGTTGGACTATCGGCGAGTGGTCGCAGAACAAGGTTTCCGACCTCGTCAAGCAAGCTGGCGGATATATCCTTCTGAGCCGCCATCGGAACTGGATGAGACCTGGCTATGTCGAGGAATTATACGCCATAGCGGGTCGAAGCTGACCGGGCCTTAACTTCAAGACTCGAGCGGCAGGATGGCCCAAGCCCAGCCGAGTCGCTCGAAGCCGAAAACGGCCCGCTACCCGGCGGAACCGACCTCGATCCGGGCCTCAAGGTCGACCACCCGCCCGAGCGCCTTCAGGCGATTGTCCAGTCGCTCGCTCGCGAGCGGGGCGAGGTCGGTCGGGATCCGCAGGACGAGGCGCCCGGCCTCTGCGCCGACCCATGTCCGGCGCAGAAGCCCCGGCATCGCGACCGACATCGGATAGGCGATGCGCAGAAGCCCAGCGAGAAGCCGGGCCATCTTCAAGAGGCGCGGCGTCGTGAGGCCGGCCGTCTCCGGGCTGATCTTGTCGAGCGACAAACCGGCATGCCGGAGATAGATGGCGAGGGCAAGATACGCCCGTCCGGGATGGTCGATGGACAGAAAGGACGCCTGCGAGATCAGCGCCAGGCTCTGCTCGCTCCGGTAATCGGGATGGGCCCGCCAGCCGATATCGGCCAGGAGACAAGCCGCATGCCTCAGCCGGCGCTCGTCGGCGCTTTCCGCGACTCCTAGCGAGGAGAGGGCGACATCCGTCCAGGCGATCAGCTCGTAGCCGTGTTTGGGCGCCCGCGACCGCAGCAGGTTGAATTCGCCGGCGGCGACGAGCAGCGGATCGTCGCGGCGGCTCGCCGGATCGAGTTCCTCGAAGAGCAGGCCCTCCCGAACGCCCAGCGCCGAGATCGTCACCCGCTTCGGCCGTCCGATCCGCACGATCTCGTCGAGCACGATGGCCCCGTAGGCGAGAAGCGGCCGGCGCAGGTCGGAGATGCCTTCGGCCCTCTTGGAGCCCGTCCCGGCGCGAGCCACGAGGGACTGAAAACCGTCGCCGACATCCAGATCGTAGCCGTGCAGCACCCGCATGGGGTAATTCCGCTCCGCCATCTGCAGCTTCGCGATCGCCCGGAAGGTCCCGCCGACCGCATAGAAGGTGCGGCCCTCGAGGAGTTGCAGATGGGGCAGTCCGGCAAGCGCCTCGCGGGCGATCCGGCCCGCCTTCTTGGGTGAGCCCCCCGCGAGATCGCTGAGGACGAGGCCGCCGAGCGGCAGCGTTATGCCCGACCCGGCCACCCCGCCCCGGATGTCGATGAGTTCGAGGCTGCCGCCGCCGAGATCGCCGACGACCCCGTCCGGCGCGAAAAAGCTCGAGATCACGCCCGAGGCCGACAGCGCCGCCTCGCGTTCGCCGCTGAGAAGCTCGACCTCCTGGCCGCAGGCGCGCGCGGCAGCCGCCAGAAAGGCCGGGCCGTTCGCGGCATCCCGGGCGGCCGCCGTCGCGAGCACGCGAACCCAGCGCACGTCCGCCATCTGGCACAGGAGCCGAAACCGGGCGAGCGCGACGAGAGCGCGCTCCACGGCGTCCTCCGGCAAGCGGCCGGTCGTCGCGACTCCGCGGCCGAGGCCGCAGAGGAGCTTCTCGTTGTAGAGCGGGGTCGGGGCGCGCGAATGCCCCTCGTAGATCACGAGGCGGACAGAGTTCGATCCGATGTCGATGATCGCGATCGGGCTCGTGCGCTGGAGGCGGCCCGGCGCCGGATCGTCAGGTTGAGGAAAGGCGTCCACGCTTGGCAAGCGACCGAGGGCTCGATTTCTTCTGGGACTTGCCCCGACCGGACAGGCTCGGATTCGTCATGAAATAGCGGTGAGCGTTGAACGGCTCCTCGCCGTCCCGCCGCTTCACCCGTTCCGATGCACCGGACGGCAATACCGTCCAGCTCTGCTCATTGTCGAGCAAATTCGCCAGCATGATCTGGTGCAGCACCTGTTCGTGCACGGTTGGATTGAGGATCGGCGTCAACGCCTCCACCCTCCGGTCGAGGTTGCGGGTCATCAGGTCGGCGGAAGAGATGTAGACCGTAGCGTCGGCGTGAGGCAGCCCTTTGCCGGCGCCGAAGGCGTAGATGCGGCTGTGCTCCAGGAAGCGACCGACGATCGATTTCACCCGGATATTCTCGGACAGGCCCGGGATGCCCGGCCGCAGGCAGCAGATGCCCCGTACGACGAGGTCGATCTGCACCCCTGCCCCGCTCGCGTCGTACAACGCATCGATGATCGCCGGGTCGACGAGCGAATTGCACTTCCCCCAGATTGCGGCCGGGCGCCCGGCCTTGGCGTGGCCGACCTCCTCCTCGATGCGGCGGAGGAGACGCTTGCGCAGGTTCAGCGGCGAGACTGCCATCAACTCGAGTTCGTCCGGCTCGGCGTAGCCGGTGATGAAGTTGAAGATTCGGGCGACGTCCCGGCAGATGGCCGGGTCCGCCGTGAAGAAGGACAGGTCCGTGTAGATGCGGGCCGTGAACGGATGGTAGTTGCCGGTCCCGACATGGCAGTAGGTGACGAGTTGCGTGCCCTCGCGGCGGACGACCATCGACAGCTTGGCGTGGGTCTTCAGCTCGACGAAGCCGTAGACGACTTGCGCGCCCGCACGTTCGAGGTCGCGGGCCCAGCGGATATTGGCCTCCTCGTCGAACCGCGCCTTCAACTCCACGAGCGCCGTGACCGACTTCCCGGCCTCCGCCGCTTCCGCCAGCGCCTTCACGATCGGCGAGTCGGAGGAGGTCCGGTAGAGGGTCTGCTTGATCGCGATCACGTTCGGATCGCGCGCGGCCTGCTGCAGGAACAGCACCACGGCGTCGAAGGATTCGTAGGGGTGATGGACGATGATGTCCTTCGGCCGGATCGCCGCGAAGCAATCGGAGCCGTGCTCACGGATGCGCTCCGGAAACCGAGGGTTGTAGGTCTTGAACTTGAGGTCCGGCCGGTCGAGCGAGACGAGCTGGGACAGTTCGCTCAGCGCCAGCATCCCGGCAACGTCGAAGATATCCTCGGCCGAGGAATCGAGTTCGTCGGCGACGAAATGGGCGAGGTCGTCCGGCATGGCGGCCTCGACTTCGAGGCGGATTACCGAGCCCCGCCGCCGCCGCTTGAGGGCGGTCTCGTAGAGGAGGACGAGATCCTCGGCCTCCTCTTCGATCTCGATGTCCGAGTCGCGGATGACGCGGAACGCGCCCTGGCCCTCGATCACGTAGCCCGGGAACAGCCTGTTCGCGAACATGACCGTGACCTGCTCGAGCGCGATGAAGCGGGCACCGCCCGTCTCGGCGAGGTCGGGCAGGCGGACGAAGCGGTCGATCTTGGCCGGAAGCCGAATGAGCGCGCTCATCGGGCGGTTGTCGGTCTTCCGGGTGAGTTTCAGCGCGATCGAGAAGCCGAGATTGGGAATGAACGGGAACGGGTGGGCGGGATCCACCGCGAGCGGAGTCAGGACCGGGAAGATGTGGCTCAGGAAATGCTCCTCGAGCCACGCCTTCTCAGGTCCGGTCGCCTCGTCGCCCGAGATGAGGACGATGCCGTTCTCGAGCAGGAAGGGCTGCAATTCGGTCCAGCGGCGCTGCTGATCGGCCGCGAGGCTCGACGCCTCGACGGCGATCTTCGCCAGCTGCTCCACCGGGGTGAGGCCGTCCTGCGACAGGGTGACGATCCTGGAGCGGACCTGCCCTCGTAGGCCCGCTACCCGGACCATGAAGAACTCGTCGAGATTCGAGGCCGAGATCGACAGGAAGCGGAGCTGCTCCAGGAGCGGGTGGCTGGTATTCGCGGCCTCCTCCAGGACGCGTCGGTTGAATTGCAGCCAGGAGATCTCGCGGTTGATGAAGCGCTGCGGGGTGGAGCGAAGCGCTTGTCCCTCGTCGACGCTGCCCTCCTGGGTCCCGAGGGGGGCCGCACGGACGCGCGGCATGTCCTTCAGGGCCGCGCCCTCGTCCGAGATCGCCGCCGACATCGTATCCACCTGGGGCGCTTTCCGTCTCTGCCGCGCGACTGCCATGTGCGTTAGGGACCCTGTATGACGGTCGGATGATGGTCAGCCTTCATCGGCGGCCACCTGCTCCCCGTCGTGGGGCAGGATGTTGGCTGCGATAGGGCGGGTGATACGCCGCCCTCGGCTCAGCGCCTCGCGGTCGAGCTCGGCCACGACCCGCGCCGCGGCCTCGAAGGAGCGCTCGATCCGGGCGGCGACGAAGGCCACCACGCTCGCGTCAATCACGAGCTGCCGGTCGATGAAGAGTTTCACGAGCACGGCCTTGAGTAGGGCGTCATCCGGCTCGCCGAGCGTCACGGTCGGCGCGAGACGCAGCCGCGACCTGAGGTCGGCGAGCCGCAAACCGCATCGGTCGATCGGAACGGCGCTCGTGACGAGCAGGTAGCCATCCTGTTCGAGCAGCACGTTTACGAGATGGAACAGGGCATGTTCGTCGAGCTCGCCACGGTCGAGATCCTCGAGCACCAGCGAACCTGACACCGAGAGGTTCGGCACCGCGCTTTCGGTGACGGAGGTGGCCGCGATCACGTGGGCGCCGACGCGGCGAGCCCAAGTGGCCGCCAGATGGCTCTTCCCGCTCCCATGCGGTCCCGAGAGGTGCAGGCGACGCGACGGCCAGTCCGGCCAGCCCGTGATCGTGCTGAAGGCGTCCTCGTTCGAGGCGCCGACCAGAAAATCGTCGATCCCGAGCTGCGGGTCGATCGGCAGGTCGAAGCTGAGCTGCCGCGAACGCTCAGCCATCGAGCTCGGAACCGGCCCGGATCGGCGTCGCCTCGGGCGGGGGAGCGATCGCCTCGGTCCCGAGATACATCGCGCTCTCGCGGTAACGCTGGAGCGCGAAGCGCGCGAGGACGCCGATCATCGCGGACAGCGGCACGGCGAGAAGAAGCCCGACGAAGCCGAACAGCGACCCGAAGGCGAGGAGCGCGAACATGAGCCAGACCGGGTGCAGACCCACGGCGTCTCCGACGAGTTTCGGCGACAGGATGTTGCCCTCGATGAACTGCCCGACGAGGAAGACCCCGAGGGTGACCCCGACCCAGGTCCAGTCCGGCAGGAACTGCACCAGCGCGACCCCGACCGAGACGAAGAGGCCTGTAAGCGACCCGACATAAGGGACGAAGCTGATCAGCCCGGCCATCATCCCGATCAGGCCTCCGAAATTCAGGCCGATGACGGTGAGACCCGTGGCGTAGAAGACCGCGAGGAACAGGCACACGGTCGACTGCCCGCGCACGAAACCCGAGACCGCGCGGTCCATCTCCCGCCCGAGCCGCCGCACCGTCGCGCGATTACGGGGCGGCACCCAGCTGTCGATGGTCCGGATCATGCGGTCCCAGTCGACCAGGAGGTAGAAGGCGACGACGGGCGTCACGACGAGGATCGAGACCACGCCCGCTACCGCCTTGCCGCCGCTCCAGAGCGACCGGAGGAAGGTCGCGACCCAGGCCGCACCCTGTCCGACGAGGTCGCCCACGGCTCGTTGCACCTGGGCCAGGGCATCCTGCCCGCCCACCCGCTCGACCAGCGGGGCGCCCTGCTCGGCGATCAGGACCTGGAGCCGCTGGACATAGGTCGGAAGCTGCTCGGCGAAGGCCACGATCTGATTGACCACGATCGGGACGAGGACCACGAGCCCGAGCACGAAGACGAGGACGAAGAGACACAGGATCACGATCGTCGCGCCGAGGCGACCGATGCCGATTCGCTCCAGCCGGTCGGCGAGCGGATCGAGCAGATACGCGAGCGCCGCGCCCACCACGAAGGGAAGGAGGATGTCGCCTAAGAGATAGAGCACGCCCAGGGCCACCAGGCCCGCACCGACCCACAGCACGACCTGCCGCTGCATCATGCCCGCCATCCGACCCATCGGCGCGGCCGAGAGGCCCGGGCCGTCGCCAGCCATGAGCCTCACCCGGCCATGTGCCTCAGCCATCTGGCGAGATAGGCAGCGGCCGAGAGCACGGTCAAGGCGGCGACGACGAACATGCCCCAGCTGAGCGGACGCGAGGGCGCGTCATGGGCCGCCATCATGCCGAGGACGAGCGCCGCGAAGGCGATCTGGGCCGCCGTGTTCAGCTTCGAGACGAAGAGCGGCTTGATCTCGACCGGCTTGTCCATCAGGCGCGATACCAGGATCGCCGAGACGATCATCACGTCCCGGGACACGACGATGATGGCGAGCCATCCCGGCAGGACGCCGACCACCGACAGGGTGACGTAGATCGAGACGAGAAGCGCCTTGTCGGCCAAGGGGTCGAGATACGCGCCGAGTTCGCTGCGCAGATGGTAGCGGCGGGCGATGAGGCCGTCCGCGGCGTCGGAGATACCCGCGACCACGAAGACCAGGAAGGCACTCGTCCAGAGCCCCTGCCCGATCATCACGACCACGATCGGGACCATGATCAGCCGGGCGATCGTGATCAGGTTGGGAATGGTCATGGATGAAGCAACAGGCGGGTGCATAACGGCTCCGCCGGCCTTCCGACGGGATGAGCTTGCGCCCGATCTCCCGGACCCTTACTCCCCGCCCGATGGCGAGGAAAGACCCGATCAACCGAGACGCAGCCCGACGATGAGCGGCGAGGGAAACGCGGGCCGAGCCGGGCTCACCTATGCCGAGGCGGGCGTCGACATCGATGCCGGCAATGCCATGGTGGATGCGATCAAGCCGCTGGTCCGGGCGACACGCCGACCCGGCGCCGATGCGGAGATCGGCGGCTTCGGCGGCCTCTTCGACCTCAAGGCCGCGGGCTTCCGCGACCCGATCCTGGTCGCGGCGAATGACGGCGTCGGAACCAAGGTCAAGATCGCGATCGAGACGGGCCGGCACGGCACCATCGGCATCGATCTCGTCGCGATGTGCGTGAACGACATCATCGTCCAGGGTGCGGAACCGCTCCTGTTCCTCGATTATTTCGCGACCGCGAAGCTCGAGACCGCGACCGGGATCGAGATCGTCCGGGGCATCGCCGAGGGCTGCCGGATGGCCGGCTGCGCGCTGGTCGGCGGCGAGACGGCCGAGATGCCGGGCCTCTATTCATGCCGGGATTACGACCTCGCCGGCTTCGCGGTCGGGGCGGCCGAGCGCGGCTCGCTCCTGCCCCGGGGCGACGTCCAGCCCGGCGACGTGCTGATCGGGCTGCCCTCCTCCGGACTGCATTCGAATGGCTTCTCGCTCGTCCGGCGGGTCGTCGAGCGGGCGGGGCTCGCCTGGACCGATCCGGCTCCCTTCGCGCCGGGACAGGAACTCGGCGAGGCGCTCCTCGCGCCGACCCGGATCTATGTGAAGCCGCTCCTCGCTGCCTTGAAGGCCTGCGCCGGGATCAAGGCGCTCGCCCACATCACCGGAGGCGGCTTCCCGGACAACATTCCTCGGGTGCTGCCCAAGTCGTGCGGCGCTCTCGTGGATCTCTCAGCCATCGAGGCTCCCCCCGTCTTCGGCTGGCTCGCTCGGGCCGGTGGCATCGCGGAAGCGGAGATGCTCCGCACCTTCAATTGCGGGATCGGCATGATCGCGGTGGCTGGCCGGGGCGACGCCAACCAGGCGATGGCGGCCCTCCGGGATGCGGGCGAGGCGCCGGTCGTCGTCGGCGAGGTCGTCGCCCACGGCCACGGCGAGCGGGTGCGCTACTCCGGCAGCCTGCACCTGTCGTGACCGCCCGGGTCGCGATCCTGATATCGGGCCGCGGCTCGAACATGCGCTCCCTGATCGAGGCGACGCGGGCGCCCGATTACCCTGCCCGGATCGCGCTCGTCGTCTCTAACCGGGCCGATGCCGCCGGCCTCGACACGGCCGCTGCGGCCGGCATCCCGACCGCCGTCGTCGAGCATCGTGGTTTTCCGGACCGGGCCGCCTTCGACGAGGCGCTTGCGCGCGAACTCGACGCGCATGAAATCGACCTCGTCTGCCTCGCCGGCTTCATGCGTATCCTGACCGAGAGTTTCGTCGAGCATTGGCGGGGCCGGATGCTCAACATCCACCCGTCCCTACTGCCGGCCTTCAAGGGCCTCCACCCGCATGCCCAGGCGCTCGCCGCCGGCGTCGACCGGCATGGCTGCACGGTGCATTTCGTGGTGCCGGAACTCGATTCCGGCCCGACGATCGTCCAGGCCACCGTTCCGGTCCTCCCCGGCGACGACGAGGCGAGCCTGGCCGCGCGCGTGCTGGCCGAGGAGCACCGGCTCTACCCGGTCGGGCTCGCCATGGTGGCGCGAGGCGAGGCCAGGCTCGAAGGGGGTACGACGGTGTTCGCGGGGAAGGCAGCAGCCGGCTGAAGCGCTGAGCGGGCTTCGAGGCCGGCCATGCAGGGCACCTGGGCCGGATTCCGGCCTAGACTGGTCGCTGCAGCCGGCAGGCGTCGATGGCCGAGATGGCCTTGCCGCGGGCCGTGTCGTTGAACACGCCTGTCATGCGGTAGGCCTCCACCTCGGGCGGCGTGAGGGAGCGCATCACGCGCGTGGCGTAGCAGCCGCAGCCGCGCTCGACCTGCCCGGTCGAGACATTCTGGATCCGGGCCTGGGTCGCGCTGCAGGCTCGCCGAATGCGGGCCGTGAGCTGGGCGGGGGTGTCGGTCCTGAGGCCCGGATCGGGCGCATAGGGCGCCGAGGACCCGGCGGCCAGGGCGGCTCCGGAGAAGGCGACGAAGGTGATCGCCAGAAGTGATCGAGCAAGAGCGGGCATGGAGCAGACGACCTGGAAGAAGTGAGAGGGGTGTCACACTCCCCAGCCCTGCCCGCCGGTCAAGCCGGAACCCCGCCCGGCCTGTGCATGAACGTGCGACCAGGAGCGACGCCGCCCTGCGCCGTGCGCTATCCCTGGTTCGCGCGGCATCGATCTCAGGCGTAGACGGGCTCGGCCATCCGTCGGGCGAGGTCCGGCTCGAAGCTGATCGGCTGCCGAACGCGTTCCAGGGCGACGCTGTTGTCGTGAAACGCCGCGCCTCCATAAGGGGCGATCTGGTCCGCTCCGGTGAGCGTGTTGATGCCGCGCCCATCCGGGAAAGCGGCATTCGGCCAGATCGATTCGGCGATCAGGACGCCGCGCCTGACGCCCTCGTAGATCCGGGCCCGGATCAGGACCGCGCCCCGGCCGTTGCTCAGCCGGACCCAGTCACCCGTCTCGATGCCGAGTGACGCGGCATCCTCGGGATGGACCATCACCTCGGGCCGACGCTCCCGCGAGAGCGAGCCCGGCGTCTCGTTGAAGCTGCTGTTCAGGAAGGACCGGGCCGGACTCGTCGCGAGCCGGAACGGATGCAGCGGAGTCGCCTCTTCGATGCTGCCCCAATGATCCGGGAGGTCCGGAAGGTCTCGCCAGGGGCCGACCGGGCCGATATTGGCGTTCGGCACATGCTGCCAATCCACTCGGAAGTGGAAACGCCGGTCGGCATGGCCGAAGCCGTCGAGGTAATGCGCGGTCTCGAAGGACGGCTGGACGTCGATCCAGCTCTCGGCCTCGAGCTCCTCGACCGTTCCTCGCCCGGAAGAGCGCAGCATGTCGTCGATCAACTCGCGCGGCGACATCGTGAAGCCGCGATGCTCCGCCCCGACGCGGGACGCGAGGCCGCAGAGCACGTCGTGGTTCGACCGGCACTCGACCGGGGGATCGACGAGCTTCGGGCCGAACTGGATGTGCTGGTGCCCGCCGGCCGTGTAGAGGTCGTCATGTTCCATGAACATGGTCGCGGGCAGGACGATGTCGGCCATCGCGGCCGTCTCGGTCATGAACTGCTCGTGCACGCAGGTGAACAGATCCTCGCGCGCAAAACCTCGCTTCACCAGTTCCTGCTCGGGCGCGATCGAGACCGGATTCGTGTTCTGGATCAGCATCGCGGTCACGGGCGGGCCGTGCCGGAGGCTCTCGGGATCGCCCGTGAGGACGCGACCGATCTCCGTCTGCTGCAGGCGGCGGATTGCGCCATCCGCCACGTCGGCGCCCTCGATGACGCCCTTCTGGAGCCCATAGATGCCGGAATTCGAGTGGAAAGCGCCGCCGCCTTCATATTGCCAGGCGCCGGTCACGGCCGGAATGCAGAGGGCGGCGTGCATGTTGACGGCGCCGTTGCGGCTCCGGGAGAAGCCGTAGCCGAGGCGAAAATAGCTGCGCTTCGTCGTGCCGACGAGACGCGCGAAGGCCTCGATATCGGCGACCGGCAGGCCCGTGATGGCGGCGGCCCATTCCGGCGTGCGGGTCGCGAGATGGGCTTCGAGGTCCGCCGGGCAATCGGTGTAGCGGGCGAGGTAGTCCCGGTCGGCAAGCCCTTCGCGGAAAAGGACATGCATCGCCGCGCAGGCGAGCGCGCCGTCGGTGCCGGGCTTCAGCAGGAGCGCCAGGTCCGCCTGCTTCATCGTCGGGTTGTCGTAGATGTCGACGACGACGAGCTTCGCCCCGCGTTTCTTCCGGGAGCGGAGCGCGTGGGTCATCACGTTGACCTGCGTGTGGACGGGGTTCGTGCCCCAGATCACGACGCAATCCGACGCCGCCATCTCGCGCGGATCGGCACCGGCCAGCCGCCCGGTCCCGGCGATGTATCCGGTCCAGGCCGGGGTGGTGCAGATGCTGGAGAACTGCCCGGAATAGCGCTTCGCGTGGCGCAGGCGGTTGATGCCGTCCCGCATGACGTAGCCCATCGTGCCAGCGTAGTAATACGGCCAGACCGCCTCCGAGCCATGCTCCCGCTCCGCGGCGAGAAAAGCCTCGGCGGTGTGGTCGAGCGCCTCGTCCCAGGAGATGCGGCGGAACTGGCGCGAACCCTTGGGCCCGACCCTGCGCAGGGGATGGGTCAGCCGGTCGGGATGGTGGATGCGCTCAGAATAACGGGCGACCTTCGCGCAGATGACGCCGGCCGTGTAGCTGTGATTGTCGGCGCCCCGCACCCGTCCGATGCTCCGGCCGTCGATGACCTCGACCTCGAGCCCGCAGGTCGAGGGGCAGTCGTGGGGGCAGGTCGTATAGCGACGCTCGATCCGAGGGGCGAGATTCATGGCCGCTTCCGTGCAGGATCCGGGCCGAACCTCTTAGACCGGACACCCTCGCCCGGAAAGCCCGGCAGCGCCGTCGGCTAGCCCTTGACGCGCAGCCCCTCGCGGCGCGCCCGCAGCAGACGCCGGTGCGATTTGTAGCCCCAGAACGGTCCGCCGGTGGTGTAGGTCCGGACGCCGAAGCCCTGGTAGCCGTCCCGCATCCTGGTCGATTGCTGCACGTCGAGGTCACGCGTGTAGTAGGTCGTCGGCGCTCCGAAATAGCCGGAATAGCCGTAGAAGGGCGGGAAACTGTCGGCCTGAGCCGCCGTTGCCGCGATCACGGCCGCAGCACCGAACGCGGCCACGCAGCCCCGACGCACCGATATCCACCGCAGCCCGGCCAAAATCCGTCTCCGCTTCAAACGCGCTCGTTCCTTCTACGCTATTCGGCCTGCGGCAGGGTGACAATCCTGCCGCAGGAGCGTGGCGCAAGGTTGGCGCGTTCTGGCCGGTCTGTCGGGACCGGCCCGATTGCCCCTGGAGGAGCTAGAAGACGGCCTGCCCGATCGCGATGGCGATCACGACGACGGCGAGTGCGAGGACGAGGAAGACCCCGAACAGGATTTTCGCGATCCGGCCGGCCCCGGCCGCGATTCCCGTGAAGCCGAGGGCGCCGGCAATCAGCGATACAACGAAGAAGATGAGCGCCCATTTCAGCATCGAGGGACTCCGAACGGATTTCGCGATCGACAGGGTGGGGTCGCGGCGGCGCGGCGGTCAACCCGCTCGCGGAAGGACGACCGGCGGAGGGTCACTTCCCGATCGCGGCGAAGAATTCCCGCCGAGTCGCCGGGTTTTCTCGGAAGGCGCCCAGCATGCGGCTCGTGACCATCGTGGCCTCGCGGGCATCGACGCCGCGGGTCGTCATGCAGCCATGCGTCGCCTCGACCATCACGGCGACGCCGCGCGGCTGCAGCACCTCCTGCAGGGTGTCGGCGATCTCGGCCGTCAGGCGCTCCTGCACCTGGAGGCGCCGCGCGAAGGCGTGGACGAGGCGGGCGAGCTTCGAGATGCCGACCACGCGCCGGCGCGGCAGGTAGCCGATATGGACGAAGCCGGTGATGGGCGCCATGTGGTGCTCGCAATGGGACGAAAAGGCGATCGCCTTCAGAACCACGATCTCGTCATAGCCGCCGACCTCCGCGAAGGTCCGCCGGAGCACGGCGCCGGCATCCTGATCGTAGCCCGAAAACCATTCGCCATAGGCGCGCGCCACGCGGGAGGGCGTCTCGAGCAGACCCTCGCGGGTCGGGTCGTCGCCGGCCCAGCGGATGAGGGTGCGGACCGCCTCTTCGGCCTCCGCCTGGGTGGGCCGGCGGCCGGGCCCGTCCGTGACCAGCATGGGCAGCTTCTGGTTCGGCGGCATGCATCTCTCCTGCCCGATGACGGGCGGCATTGCGGCCCGTCGCTACTCGACCGGGCTGTCGGACGCCAGCGCGGCTCGATCGCGCAGGGGCCGCTCCTCCATCAGGGCGAGCGCCACGAATGCCGCGCCGAAGCCGGCCGCCGCCACCCAGAATACGGCCGCGAAGCCTGAAAGACCGGCGGCACTTCGGACGGCCGTGCCCTCCAGCACCAACCCCGAGCCGCCGAGCGCGATGGCGCCGAACACGGCGACGATGAGCGCTGCCATCAACTGGCGCATGAAGTTCATGCTGGCCGTCGCGGTGCCGAGGTGATGAGGCAGAACTGCGTTCTGCACGGCCACCGTCGCGATCGGAAACACGGTCCCGAGCCCGATCGCGCTCAACCCGAGAAGGACCTCCACGAACCAGAACGGGGCTCGCCCGACGGTCAGGGCGAAGGTTGCGAGCGACAGGACGGCGACCGCCATTCCGACGAGCGGAACGCGCTTGTAATGCCGTACGGCAGCCATGGTCCGCCCGGCCGCCGTCGCACCGATCGGAACCCCGACCATGTAGGGAATCAGGGCCAGGCCGGATTCGCGGGCGGAGAACCCGAGCGCCGTCTCGAAATAGATCGGCACGATGATGGTGAGACCGACATAGACGCCCATCGCGAGCGCACCCGCCATGATGCCTGTCAGGACCACGCGGTCTGCCAGGATCGCAAGCGGGATGAGGGGCTCGATGGCGGTCGCAAGACGGAGCCCGAACAGGGCCCAGAGCACCAGCGAGGCCGCGAAAAGGCCGACGATCGGGAACGATCCCCAGGGATAGGCGACCCCGCCCCAGCTCACGGCCAGCATCAGGGTCGAACTCGCGGCGACCATCAGGGCCGCGCCCGCGAGATCGAGCCGGTGCCGGCGATCGTGGCGCGGCAGGCGTCTCAGCGTATCGCTCACGAGCCACAGCGTGAGAAGACCGAGCGGAAGGTTGATCCAGAAGATCCAGGACCAGTGCAGCGTTTCGGCAAAGAACCCGCCGAGCATGGGGCCGAGCACGCTCGCGCTGGCGAAGACGATCCCGAAATAAACCTGGTACTTTCCGCGCTCGCGCGGCGTCACCATGTCGCCGATGATCGTCTGAGCGAGCGCTATCAGACCGCCGCCGCCGAGGCCCTGCAGGCCGCGTGCCAGTGCCAAGGCGAGCATCGATGGCGCGAGCGCGCAGGCGATCGAGCCCAGAATGAAGATTCCGATCGCGCTCAGCATGGTGACGCGGCGGCCATACATGTCGGCGAATTTGCCGTAGAGCGGCGTGACCGCGGTCGAGGCGAGAAGATACGCCGTCACGACCCAGGGGAGGTGCTGGGCGCCGCCCAGTTCGCGCCCCATGGTCGGCATCGCGGTCGCGACGATCGTCTGGTCGAGCGCTGATAGGAACATGGCGAGCATGATCCCGTAGAAGACCGACCGGATCTCGGCCTGGCTCAGCGGGGGTCGGCGAAGGCCCTCGGGGGTCTCGGCATCCATCCGGTCAGGCGCGCTTCGCGTCGGGCATCGCGCGCGGGAAATCCGCCTCCACCCGGTCGACAAGCGTCTCGACCCCGAACCGGATCGGATCGGTCGCGGGCAGGTCGTGCTCGCGGGCGAGGTCGTCCAGCAGGCGGCGCGCCTCGCCGTCATCGGCCATCGCCTTGGTGTTGACCGCGATCCCGACCGGACGGATCTCCGGGTTCGTGAGCCGGCCGCAGCGGATGGTGAGATCGATCACGTCGGCGATGCTCGGCAGCGGATGCTGCACGCCCCGCATCGTGGTGCGGGTCGGCTCGTGGCAGACCACGAAGGCGTCGGGCTGGGCCCCGTGCAGGAGACCGATCGTGACGCCCGCGAAGGACGGGTGAAAGAGAGAGCCCTGTCCTTCCACGATGTCCCAATGGTCGGGCTCGGCCGCCGGCGCGATCCACTCGACCGCGCCCGAGATGAAGTCGGCCACGACCGCGTCGATCGCGACGCCGCGACCGGAGATGAGGACGCCGGTCTGGCCGGTCGCCCGGAAATCGGCGTCGAAGCCGCGCGCCCGCATGGCCGTCTCGAGGGCCAGCGCCGTGTATTTCTTGCCGACCGAACAATCGGTCCCGACCGTCAGGAGACGCAGGCCCGGGCGCTTCGTCCCCTTGCCGGTGGCGAAACGCTGCTCGGAGACCCGGACGTCGAAGAGCTGGCGGCCGTTGGCGAAGGCCGCATGCGCGATGCGCTCGTCCGAGCCGAGCCGGATGTGGAGGCCGCTCGCGACATCCATCCCGGCCTCGAGCGCGCCCACGATGGACGGGATCCAGCTCTCGTTCAGGACGCCGCCCGCGTTGACGATCCCGACGATCATCGTCCGGCAGCCCTTGGCCACGGCCTCGGCGATCGAGATGTCCGGAATGCCGAGATCGGCCGCGCAGCCCGGCAGCCGCAGCTGGCCAATGCACCAATCCCGCCGCCAATCGACGACGCCCGCGGCCGTTTTGGCAGCGAGCGCATCCGGCACGTCGCCGAGGAACATGAGATAGGGAGGGTTGATCTGCATGGACGGGCTCGCTGCGGTGGACATGTTCTATGCTGGTTCACGGCCCGTGGCACCCGTTTCGGTGCAGGGCTGACCCGGGCGGGAGGCGGCGCAGCCGCGGCTCAGCTCACCAGCGTCGAGATACCCAGCCGGCCGGCATCGGCCGCCAATCTTACGTCGAGGGTCGCCAGCGTCGCGCGATGCCGATGAGCCAGTGCGACGTGAAGCGCATCCGGTGTCCGCAGAGTTAGGTCGAAGCGCCGCAGATAGGCCGTGGCTGTCGCGACGTCCTCAGGCTGCAGGGTCACCCGTTCAGGAAGTCCGGACAGCCAAGCGTCGAAGTTGGCGGCGAGCCGACCAGCCGATGCCGCAGACACCTCCCGCATGCGGACCTTCCGAGACAGAGCCGACATGAATTCGGCGACAGTGAAGTCGCTGACGATCAGAAACGTTTCGCTCAAATTCAGCAGCGCGTCTGCCTTGGCGCTGAGTGCGTCCGGAACGAAGAGGGGCAGGAGTACGCTCGTATCAGCGTAGGCCTTCACTTCTCGCCTTCGTCCCGCATGGCGGACACGAAGGAGACGGCATCCGTGGGACCTGCCTCGCCCTCGGCCCGCCGCAGAACCGCGAGCCAGTCGAGATCGGAGCGGGTCATCGGTCGGGGCTGGGGCGGAATACCCCGGAGCTCGGCGACGGGTCGCCCGTGCCGGGTGATGACGATCCCCTCGCCTTCGAGCGCACGGTCGATCAGCTCGGGCAACCGGTTCTTGGCTTCGGCGACACTATGCGTGCTCATCTGAACAAAATAGCTACTCGATAGCCATCCCGTCAATCTCAGGCCTGCGAGGTGGTCCCCCCATCCGCGACCGGCACGTCGCCCGCCCTGTCGTCACGGAGCAGGTGGTAGATCAGAATAGCGCCGAAGGTCGCCGTGCCGATGCCGCCGAGCGAGAAGGCGCCCAACTTGAGGGTTAGGTCACCCGCCCCGAGCACGACCGCGATCCCGGCCGTGAGGAGGTTGCGGGCGCGAGAGAAATCGACGCCGGCCTCGACCCAGATCCGGCCGGCTGCCGCCGTGATCAGCCCGAAGACCACGACCGAGAGGCCGCCAATCGCCGGTCCCGGAATGGTCAGGATCAAGGCGCCGAATTTCGGCGAGAGGCCGAACAGGATCGCGATCAGGCCGGCGGCGACGAAGAGCAGGGTCGAGTAGATCCGGGTCACGGCCATGACGCCCATATTCTCGGCATAAGTCGTCACGCCGGTGCCGCCGCCGAGGCCGGACAGGATGGTGGCGAGACCGTCGCCGATGAAGGCGCGTCCGAGATGGCGATCGTAGTTTCGACCCGTCATCGCGCCGATCGCTTTCACATGGCCGAGATTCTCGGCGACCAGCACGACCGCGACGGGTGCGATCAGCCACATGGCGGCGGGCTCGAACACGGGACGCTGAAAAGCCGGAAGGCCGAACCAGTCGGCCGCGGCAACGCCGGAGAAGCCGATCGGCTTCGCCAAGCCAAGACCGTTCGCGAGAACGAGATAGGTGAGATAGCCGATCCCGCCGCCCAGGAGGATCGGCAAGCGGCGCCACCGGCCGGGCGCGTAGACTGCGACCGCGCCGACGGCGACCACCGTCAGGAGGCCGACCCACGTATCGAGCGGCGAGCCCGAGATGCCCTTCACGGCGATCGGAGCGAGGTTGAGGCCGATCGCGGCGACGATCGCGCCGGTGACGACAGGCGGCATCAACCGTTCGATCCAGCCGGAGCCCGCAGCGGCGACGACGATCCCGATCACGGTATAGAGCACGCCGGCCGCGATGATGCCGCCGAGCGCCACTCCGATATTCGGGTTCGGGCCGCTCCCGGCATAGCCGGTTGCCGCGATCACGACCGCGATGAAGGCGAAGGACGATCCGAGATAGCTCGGCAGCCGACCGCCGACGACGACGAAGAAGATCAGGGTCGCGACGCCGGAGAAGAAGATCGCAAGGTTCGGATCGAACCCCATCAGGATCGGCGCCAGCGCCGTCGCGCCGAACATCGCGACGACATGCTGGAGCCCGAGTACGACGGTCTGGCCGATCGGCAGGCGCTCGTCCGGCATCACGGGGCCGGATCCCATGACGAGCCGCCAGCGAGGCAGGATCGGGTCGCGGTCAGGCTGCATACGGATGGTCCTCAGATCGGCGTCGGGCCCGGACGGCCGAGCCGGATCGCAGAGGCCGCGTTACTGAATCTCGGGAAGGGGCGCCAGTCCGAAACGCTCGCGCGCCGTCACGCAGGCATAGTCGCCGGGCTGGCAGATGCGGCAGACATCGGGGCGCAGCCCGTAGATCGAGCAGCCCGTCCGCGCCCCGACCGTACCGACGAGGGCGAGGCAGCGGTCGCCGTTGCAGCGCATGCCGCGCAGATCGTCAGAGACGAGCGCGAACGGGATCATCTCGAGTTCGTCGTCGCTCTCGGTCGTGAAGATCGGCCACGAGGCAGAGGTCGAGCAGCAGGCGCCGCAATCCTGACAAAGGCTCACGCGCGCGCCAGTCCGCTCAGCGGTTCGGCTTGTTGTCGGGGCCAGGCAGGTGGCGGGTATAGGTCCGCTCGCGTTCGTCTCGCGCCCGCATCTGTTCCTCGTAGGCGGCCTTCGCCTCCGGCGAGATCGCGACCCGCTTGCCCTTCGGGGTCGCCTGCCGGGGCTTCTTCTTGAACTGGTTCGTGTCGTCCATGGCGCGCGAGATCCCCGAG
Source organism: uncultured Enterovirga sp. (assembly GCF_964242715.1). NCBI lineage: Bacteria > Pseudomonadati > Pseudomonadota > Alphaproteobacteria > Hyphomicrobiales > Methylobacteriaceae > Enterovirga > uncultured Enterovirga sp. The sequence goes on along the minus strand of NZ_CAXTAZ010000047.1, from coordinate 20,666 downwards.
GCGCGCTCCTCTTAGACGAGAAGCTCGGGAAAGGCTTCCCTGTTCTCGCCCGCCACGTAACGGCCCCGCACATCCCGAGACGTCACGGCAGTCAGTTGGCCCATGCCGACCTTCATACCGCCAAGAAAACGCAACTCGGCGGATCGTCGAAGCGGGCGAACTCAGTTCGCCATGAGGACCGGCATCGTCGCGGCCGCGAGCACATGCGCGGTGGCGCCGCCGAAAATCATCTGCCGCAGACGGCTCTGGGTGTAGGCGCCCTTGATGAGCAGGTCGCCGCCGAGCGCCGTCGCCTCGGCCAGGATGGTCTCGCCGTTGCTGCGCCGCCCGGGCGTCGCGTGCACCGCCTCGGCCGCGATCTCGTTCCGGCGCAAGGAGAGGGCGAGCTGTTCGGCGCTCGGCCCCGGCACCGACCAGCCCTCCACCGAGAGGACGACGATCCGCTTCGCCCGGCGCAGGAAGCCGCCCGCGAGCGCGACGGTCCGGGCCGTCTCGGTCGAGCCGTTCCAGGCGATCACGACCGTATCGCCGAGGCTCGTCGGCGGGATCGGCGGTGCGATCAGGATCGGCCGGCCGGTCTCGAACAGCACGGCTTCCAGCGTCGCCATCGAGGGCACGGCCTTGCCGGAGATCGGCCGACCGAGAACGACGAGGTCGAAAAGCCGGCCGTGGCTCGCCAGGAAGGCGTCGCCCGCCGGAGCCTTGGGGTGCCAACCCCAACCGGCCTCGACCATGCCGGGGCGCGTCGGCTTCAGCCCGTTCGCCTCGACGAAGCGGGTGAAGATCGCGTGGGATTCGCGCCGGGCCTCTTCGTCGGCCCGCTCGTCCACCTGCCAGGCGAGTCCGCTCACCATGTCGATCGGCACGTAATCGGGGACGGCCGGACGGAGCGCGAAGCTCTCCATGTAGCTTTCGAAGCGGCGCTGCACGATCAGCGCGGTCTGCAGCACCGAGGGCATTACCTCGTGCGGCTCGGTCGGGACGAGTAGGTTCAGCATCGTCCTCACCCCTTCAGGATTGAACGCCCCACCGCCGGACGGTGCGGCGCTCGATGTTGCGGAAGACCAGGTTCTCCACCACGAGCCCGATCATGATCACCGTCAAGAGGCCGGCGAAGACGGACGGGATGTCGAGCACATTCCGGTTCTCGAAGATGAACCAGCCGAGCCCACCCTGCCCCGACGAGACGCCGAAGACGAGCTCCGCCGCAATCAAGGTGCGCCAGGCGAAGGCCCAGCCGATCTTGAGGCCGGTCAGGATCGACGGGAAGGCGGCCGGGACGAGGATGCGGAAGACGTAAGGGAGGCCCTTCAGCCCGTAATTCTTGCCGACCATCCGGAGCGTCTGCGACACGCCGAGAAAGCCCGCATGGGTGTTCAGGGCGACGGCCCAGAGCACGGAGTGGATGAGCACGAAGATGAGGCTGCCGGCGCCGAGCCCGAACCAGATCAGGGCCAGCGGCAAGAGCGCGATCGCCGGCAGCGGATTGAACATCGCGGTCAGCGTCTCGAGGAGGTCCGTCCCGATCCGCGTCGAAATCGCCAGCACCGTCATGATCGCGGCCAAGAGGATGCCCGAGGCGTAGCCCATGAAGAGGATGCGGAGCGAGGTCCATGCCCGCATCGGCAGGACGCCGTCCCGGGTGCGCTCGACAACGGCCTCCATCGTCTCGGTCAGGGTCGGGAAGAGAAGCGGGTTGTCGAGGAACCGGGCGTAGATCTCCCAGATGACGCCGAGCATCAGGATCAGGAACGTCTTCCGCAAGGTCGGGCTGGCCCAAAGGCGCTCGATCAGAGGGAGCTCGCGCTCGACCGCCGCGTCTTCGCCCGCGATGGCGGCGAGCGTCGCGGCGTCGTGGACGACGATCCGGGGCTCACCCATAGGCTACGACCTTGTCATCCGCGTCCTGAACCTTGTCCTCGGAGAAGAGGAGATCGTGGATCTGGCGCTCGAGCCGGGTCGCGCCACCCTCCGTCCCGCCCGCGCTCTCCACGTCCTCGACCTCCGCCTTCACCTGGCCGGGATGCGGCGACATCAGGAGGATCCGATTGCCGATCCGGATCGCCTCGGCGATGGAATGGGTCACGAAGAGCACTGTGAAACGGGTGTCCGCCCAGAGCTGCAGAAGCTCGTCCTGCATGCGACGGCGCGTCAGCGCGTCGAGTGCGGCGAAGGGTTCGTCCATGAGAAGGATGTCGGGCTCCATCGCCATGCCACGCGCGATCGCGACGCGCTGCTTCATGCCGCCCGACAGCGTGTGCGGGTAGGCGTCGATGGCGCGGGTGAGATGCACCTTCTCGATATAGTCGCGGGCGCGCTCGTCGGCCTCCTGGCGCGAGAGCTTGCCGGTTACACGGAGCGGGAAGACCACGTTCTCGAAGACGGTCTTCCAGGGCAGGAGCTGGTCGAATTCCTGGAACACCATCATGCGGTCGGCGCCGGGCTCGGTGACCTTCCGGCCCTTGATCCGGATCTCGCCCTCGGTCGGGCTCATATAGCCGCCGACCGCCTTGAGGAGCGTGGACTTGCCGCAACCGGAGGGTCCGAGAAGGACGTAGCGGTCGCTCTGGTTCACATGGAAGCTGACCCGCCGCGTGGCGGTCACCAGGATCTGCGGAGTCTTGTAGGTTAGCGTGACGCCGTCGACCTCGAGGAGGTAGGTCATCGCACTGCGCCTCGGTCTGCGCCGGCCGGCGCAATTAAGCCCGCTAACCTGTCCTGGAACCGCATCGATCCTCCCGTCCCGTCTCGCGCGGGCCTGTCCCATGGTGCCTGAGGTTGGCCCCGCGTGAAAGGGCGGCGCCACACGCACATGGTCGAAGGTGCCTCAACCCGCCCGTGGGTGCATCGCGGCCCGTGGTTAGCCCGGCCTTAAACCTTCCCGTCCAATCTTAGCGGATCGAGTTCGTCGCCAGTGAGTTGCGTCATGCGTTCCAGTGCCGCCCTGTCCACCAACGTGATCCGCTTCCCGGGGCCCCGCGCCGCGCCACGGGATGGGCGAGACCAGAGGGGCCTGCTGGACACGGTCTATACGAGCGGCTCCCTTGTGGTCGCCGCCGACGATCGCGAGACGAAGTCGCTGGCCTCCCGGCTCCAGGTCTTCGGCTTCCTCAACATCTCCGAGATCGGTCTCGACGGCTCTGCCAGGCGGCTGCGCCCGTCCGAAGTCTCCGCGCTCTCGACCGCCCGCCCCTGGCGCCTGTCGCGCCCCTCCTTCGACGAGCTTCCGCCGCTGGTCAGCTGAGGCCGGCGGAGGTCAGCCGGAATACAGTCCCGCATTCTCCTCGCGCAGGACCTTCTTCTGCACCTTCCCCATCGTGTTCCGGGGCAGGTCGTCGAGGAAGATGACCCGTTTCGGGAGCTTGAACCGGGCGAGCCGCGGCTCGAGGGCCGCGATCACGCCGGCCTCGTCGAGCGACGCGCCTTCCGCTCGCACCACGATCGCGGTGACGCCCTCGCCGAGATCGGGATGCGGCACGCCGATCACCGCACTTTCGACGATGCCCGGGACCGAATCGATCTCGGTCTCGACCTCCTTCGGGTAGACGTTGAAGCCGCCCGTGATGATGAGGTCCTTTCCACGGCCGACGATGTGGACATAGCCGCGCTCGTCGATCTTGCCGAGGTCGCCCGTGATGAAGAACCCGTCCGGCCGGATCTCGGCCTCGGTCTTCTCCGGCATGCGCCAATAGCCCTTGAACACGTTCGGGCCCCGGACCTCGATCATGCCGACCTCGCCCGGCTCGAGTTCCGCCCCGCTCTCCGGATCGGTAACCCGCAGCTCGACCTCCGGCAGCGGCAGGCCGACCGTGCCGGCCACGCGCTCGCCCTCATAGGGGTTCGAGGTGTTCATGCCGGTCTCGGTCATCCCGTAGCGCTCGAGGATGGCGTGGCCGGTCTTCTCCTCCCATTCCCGGTGTGTCTCGGCGAGGAGCGGCGCCGAGCCCGAGATGAACACCCGCATGTGGGCCGTCGCCTCCCGGGTCAGGTCGGGATGCTTGAGGAGGCGCGTGTAGAAGGTCGGCACGCCCATGAGCGCGGTCGCGCGCGGCAGGAGGCGCATGACCTCGTCGGCGTTGAATTTCGGGCAGAACAGCATCGAGGCGTCAGCCAGGAAGGTGACGTTCGAGGCCACGAACAGGCCATGCGTGTGGTAGATCGGGAGCGCGTGGATGAGGACGTCGTCCGCCGTGAATTGCCACGTGTCGATCAGCGCGAGCGCATTCGAGACGAGGTTGCCGTGGGTCAGCATGGCGCCCTTTGAGCGCCCCGTCGTGCCGGACGTGTAGAGGATCGCGGCCAGGTCGTCGGTCTCGACGACCGCGGTCGGGAAGGCATGCGACTGCTCGCCCGCGAGATCGGCGAGCGATCCCGCGCCGGCCGCGTCGAGGGTCTCGACCGGGACGCCGCCTGAAATCCCGGCCACCGCATCCCGCCGCGCCGGGTCGCACACGACGAGCGAGGGTTCGGCGTCGCCGATGAAGTACTCGACTTCGGCCGAGGTGTAGGCGGTGTTCAAGGGCAGGAACACGGCGCCGGTGCGGAGGCAGGCGAGATAGAGCAGGAGCGCCGCAACGGACTTCTCGACCTGCACGGCCACCCGGTCTCCCGGCGATACTCCGCGGGCGAGGAGGGCGTTGGCGTAGCGGCCGGCGCCGAGGATGATGTCGTCGTAGCTGCAGCGCCGGCCGTCGCTGGTTTCGATCGCAATCTTGGCCGTATCGGCGACGGCATCCGAGAGACGCTGGAAGAGGTTTGCGTTCAAGACGTGCTCGCGAGTTCGGGCAGAGGCAGCTCGGCCCGGATCAACCGCCGGATCGCGGCCGAGGCCACGACCTCGCCCTTTTCGGCGAAGCTTTCGTGGTTACGCTCGATCTCGTCGAGGTCGTAGCAGTAATTGACCATCAGGCCATGCGACTGGCGCAGGCCCTTCGGCGACAGGTCGCCCAGGAAGTTCATCGCCTCGAGCCGCGCACCGTTGCCGAGATGGAACCGGGCCACGGGATCGAGCGGCCGGCCGGCCGGTGTCTTCGCCTTGAGGAAATACGTCGCCGCAGCCGTGAGCAAGGTCCGGCGGAGAGGCTCGCGGCGGGCGGCGTCCGTGTGCCAGCCCGGCTCACCGAGCGGCCGCAAGGCCTCCCGCGCCTCGTCGTTGAAGAAGCGGGAATGATCGGCCGCGAGTTCGCCGGCGAGCCAGGCCGCGAAGCCCGGCACGGGCGAGAGGGTCACGAAAGTCCGCAGATTGGGCAGTTCCCGCCTCAATTCGTCCGCCACCTGCTTGATCAGGAAATGGCCGAAGGACACGCCGGCGAGCCCGCTCTGCGTGTTCGAGATCGAGTAGAACACGGCCGTCGTCGCGTCCCGGGCGGCGATCGGCTGGCGGGTGGGATCGAGGAGGGCGGCGATCGCGCCCGATATTCCTGTCGTCAGCGCCACCTCGACGAAGATCAGCGGCTCGTCGACGAGCTGGGGATGGAAGAAGGCGTAGCAGCGCCGGTCGGCCGGCTCGAGCCGGTTGCGGAGATCGTCCCAGCTCTCGATCGCATGCACGGCCTCGTAGCGAATGATCCGCTCGAGGATGTTCGCCGGCGTCGTCCAATCGACGCGGCGCAGCACCAGGAAGCCGCGGTTGAACCAGGACGAGAGGAGATGGACAAAGTCGCGATCTACCTCCGCGAGATCGGGCCGCGACTTGAGGTGCGAGAGAAGCTCGGCCCGCATCCGCACCAGTGCGGACGTCCCGCCCGGAGCGAGGTTCAGTCTGCGGATCAGCTCTTGCCGGCGCGGCTCCGCAGCCTCTTGCAGCGCCAGGATCGAGCGTCCGTCGGGCTCGCGGCGATAATCGGCCACGGCGATGTCGAGACGCTTGCGGTCCGGCCCGAACCGGTCTGCCAGTGCCGTGAGGAAGCCCAGCCGCATGGCCAGGGGCGCGGCCGCATAGCCGTCGAGCAGGGTCCGGGCCAGCGCCACGCCGGAGGCCTCGCCCCGGCGCGACAGGAGCGCCTCGCCGAGTTCGGGCAGATCGCCCGCCCGGCCCGCGTCCCGCGGCCGCCCGATCAGCGACCGGCCACGGTCGCCGAGGGTCTGCATCAGGTCATTGAAGAACGACGTCGCCATGGTCGCAGATTAGCGCAAAGCGACGCCCGCGACAGCCCGCGTTCGGCGCCGCTTTTTCGGGAACCTACGGCCAGCCAGGCGGCGTAGCCGGCACGACGCGCCCGCGAGCGGCGAGGTCCGGGAAGCCGGTCGCGATCCCGGGCACGACAATGGACCCGCTACATCGAACACAGCCGTCGGCGTTGCTGGAACAGGCGGGCGGGTTTCGGCGTTCGATCCGCCGATATGGCAAAGCTTGCGGCGTATAACGCCAAGCGCGACTTCGCGGCGACCTCCGAGCCCAAGGGCGAGGCGGGGCGCGACGGTGGCTCCGCCTTCGTGATCCAGAAACACGCCGCCTCCCGCCTCCACTACGACCTCCGCCTCGAACTCGACGGAGTCATGCTGAGCTGGGCCGTCGCGAAGGGGCCGAGCCTCTCGCCGGGCGAGAAACGTCTCGCCGTGCATGTCGAAGATCACCCGATCGACTACAACACCTTCGAAGGCACCATCCCGAAGGGCCAGTATGGCGGCGGCACGGTCCTGATCTGGGACCGGGGCAGTTGGGCTCCAGACGGCGATCCGCACAAGGGGATGGAGAAGGGCCATCTCGACTTCCGGCTCGACGGCGAGAAGCTCCGGGGCAAGTTCCACCTCGTCCGGCTGAAGCCGCGGCCTCGCGAGCGGCAGGAATCGTGGCTGCTCATCAAGTCGAACGACGAATTCGCCCGGCACGAGGGCGATCCCGACATCCTGGAGGAGAAGCCGCTCTCGGTCGTGTCCGGCCGCGACCTCGACGCGATCGCATCGGACAAGGACGGCGACGTCTGGCAATCGAACCGGGGTGAGACAGACGAGGCGCCGCCCGCCAAGGCGCCCGCGGCGAAACGCAGCCGGGCCAAAGCCTCTCCCCGACGGGGAGAGGTCGAGCGCGCCGAAGGCGCGCCGGGTGAGGGGGTTGCGTCCTCTGCGGAGAGCGCGTCCCCCCTCATCCTGCCCTCTCCCCACCGGGGAGAGGGTTCGGTCGCGGCACTTGCGAAGAGAGGCCGCAAGGCAGCGATGCCGGACGCGATCGAGCCCTGCCTCGCGACCCTGGTCGATGCCGTCCCTAAAGGCGGGCGCTGGATCCACGAAATCAAATGGGACGGCTATCGGCTGATCGCGTTCAAGTCGGGCAAGTCGACGAGGCTCGCGACCCGGCGCGGTCACGATTGGACGGCCCGTTTCCCGTCCATCGCCGAGGCCATCGCCGCCCTCCCGGTCGAGAGCGCCATTCTCGACGGCGAGGCGGTCATCGCCGACGAGAACGGGATCGCGAACTTCTCCGCGCTTCAAAACGCGCTCTCCGACGAACACGGGCGCGTCGCCCGCAACGCGATCCTCTACGCCTTTGACCTCCTCTATCTGGACGGCTACGACCTCCGCGAATTGCCACTCGACGACCGCAAGGCCCGGCTCGCCGCCCTCGTCCCACCCAGCCAGGAGGGCTTCCTGCGGCTCGGCGAGCATATCGAGGCGGACGGGGAGGCGATGGTGCGGAGCGCCTGCCAGCTCGGCCTCGAAGGCGTGATCTCGAAGCGCCGGGATCGGGCCTACCGGTCCGGTCGCGGCGAGGATTGGGTCAAGATCAAATGCACGGAGCGGCAGGAATTCGCTGTCCTCGGCCATGTCTCCTCGAACGCAAGCCCACGGGCCGTGGGCTCGCTCGTGCTCGGTTACCGCGAAAACGGCGCGTGGCGCTTGGCGGGTCGCTCTGGCACCGGCTACACGGCCGCGGTCGCCCGAGACCTCTGGAAGAAGCTCGAACCGCTCAAGGCGCCCGGCCCGCCGGCACTCGCGACGAAGCCGACGGCCGAGGAACGCCGGGGCGTCGTCTGGGCCGAGCCGCGCCTCGTCGCCGAGATCGAGTTCCGGGGTTGGACCGCGGACGATCACCTGCGGCACGCGGCCTACAAGGGCCTCCGCGAGGATAAGAGCGCCGAGGAAGTGGTCCGGGAACGGCCGAAGCACATGACGTCGTCCGGCCCTGCTCCGGAGGTCAAGGCGAAGTCCGATGCTAAGCCCGCTGCGAAAGCCGCGGCCGCGCCGACCAAGGGCACGAAGACGCCGCGCCACGGCGCGGCTAGCGTTGCGGGCGTGGCGCTGACCAATCCGGACCGGGTCCTCTGGGGCGATGTCGGCGTGACAAAACAGGGGCTCGCGGAATTCTACGAGGAGATCGCGGACTGGCTCCTTCCCCACGTGGTTGAACGTCCGCTCTCTCTCGTGCGCTGCCCGAGCGGCTCCGAGGGCGGCTGCTTCTTCCAGAAGCATTCCTGGGCGGGGCTCAGCGACCACATTCTCCGCGAAACCATCCGGGATGAGGGCGGCGAGGAGGAGGTTCTCTACGTGCGCGACCTGCGCGGGGTGGTGGCGCTCGTCCAGGCCGGCGTGCTGGAGATTCACCCGTGGGGATCCACGATGGCAGATGTCGATCGGGCTGACCGGATCACCATGGACCTGGATCCGGGCGACGACGTCGATTTCGTCGACGTGATCGCGGGCGCACAGGAGATCCGCGATCGGCTTCGGACTTTCGGCCTCGAGAGCTTCGTCAAGACGACGGGCGGCAAGGGGCTTCACGTCGTTCTGCCGCTGACCGGTCCCGCCGGGTGGGGCGAGGTCAAGGCCTTCGCCAAGGCGCTCGCCGACAGCATGGCCAAGGACAGCCCGACCCGCTTCATCGCGAAATCCACGAAGAGCGCCCGGCGCGGCGTCATCTACGTCGATTACCTTCGCAACGGGCGCGGCGCGACCGCGATCGCGGCCTATTCGACCCGAGCTCGCCCGACCGCGCCCGTCTCCGTGCCGCTGCGCTGGGACGAACTCACGCCGACGCTGCGGCCGAACCACTTCACGGTCGCTAACCTTCCGGGGCGGCTGCGCGGGCTTAAGCAGGACCCCTGGGCCGCGATCTCCACCACGCGCCAGCAGCTGCCCCAAATCGGTGGGGGCAAGAGCCGACCGACCCGCAAGTAGAGCGGGCCGCCCCACCTGGGCCGGCTGGAACCTCCACCCAGAGGCGGCGTTCACTCGGCAACACGATGTGTTCCACCAGAAATCGAAAGGTCTTGTTCTCATGGCAAAAGTACTCGCCGATCAAAGAGCTCGTGGAGGCGGACCCGGCCGTCCCGTCCTGTACGTTCTCGTCGCCAGCCTGATCCTGCTCGCCGTCTACATGGTCGCATTCCTGGGGTGGAGCGGCTCAACGACACCGTCGGGTCCGCAGCCATCGACATCTGCTCCGGCGTCGTCGGGATCCACCTCGGGCGTTCCAGCCGGCAACCCCGCCTATCCGGCTCCCTCTGCCCCGGCGACCGGCGGAACTGGGACCGCTCCGCGCTGATCCCAATGCGCTGATGCCGCAGACATGCCGCTTTTCGCGGCTTAGTACGACGCTGTCACGGGCGCCCGCTTGGGCGCCCGATTGATTCCTGGCAGGTCCGTCGCAGGTTTTCATGGTCAGCGCTCCCGCCGTCTCCGCCCGATGGCTCGCGGCATGTCTCGTCGGAGCCGTGCTGGCGCTGACGCCTGTCCTGGCGCAGACGCCCCCTCCTCCTGCACCGCCACCACCTGCGGCTGCTCCCGCTGCACCGGCCAGTCCTGCCCCTGCTCCGGTCCCGCCGTCGGCGGACATCATGGCCTACCGGACCGCGCTCGACGGCAGCCGGGCCGAGATAGAACAGGCGGAGGCTACCCTGCGCAGGCCGGATCTCTCCGGCGACGAGTTGCAGGAGCTCCGGACCCGCCTCGACCCCGTCGCCGAGCGGCTGCGCGACCAGCTCGCCGAAATCGGCCCGAAGCTCGATGCGGCCCGCGCGCAGCTCGAACAGATCGGCCCGAAGCCGAAGGACGGCGCGCCCGCGGAGAGTCCGGAGGCCGCACGCAACCGGCTCGAGCGGGAATCCGCGGTCGCCTATCTCGACGAGATCAACCGGCTCGCCGGTACCCTTGCCTTGCAGGCCGAGCAGCTGACCGGCCAGATCAGCGATCGGCGCCGCGCCTCCTTCACGAAGGCCCTGTTCCAGCGCAGCTACAGCCTCGTCTCTCCCGATCTCTGGCTGACGGTGGCCCAGTCTTTCCCGCGCGACCTCCGAGCGCTCCATCTCGTCACCGAGGGCCTTTGGAACCGGCTCGAAGCGCGCTCCTCGCCGGTCGTGCTGACGCTCCTCGGCTTGGCGATCGGTGTCGGGGCTGCGCTGCATATCGGCAGACGCCATCTCGCGCCGCGCCTCGTGCACCGCGATCCCGCGATGGCCGGCGTCACGCCGTTCCGGAAGCTCGTGGCCGCCTTCGCGATCCTGATCGTCGAGACGGTGCCGGCCGCCGCCGGGTCGATCCTGATCTATCAGGCGCTCGCCCTCCTCGACGTGCTCCCGCCGCGTCTCCTGTCGGTCGCGGCGGCCCTCCTGATCGGGCTCGCCGTGCTCGCCTTCCTGCAGGGGCTGATCCAGGCGCTGTTCGCACCGAAGCGCATGGCCTGGCGCCTGATCGAGGTTCCGGACGCGATTGCGGCCTCGATCTTCTCGCTCGGGATCGGATTCGGGGCCGTGGTGGCGGTCGGCCGGACGCTCGACGCCCTGAACCAGGCGATCGCGGCCGGCCTTGCCCTGAGCGTCGCCACGAAGGCGGTCGTCGCGGCGATCGCGGCCCTGACACTCGCCCTCCTTCTCCGGACCCTCGCCGACCGAGAGACGAGAGACGAGGCCTGTCTCGGACCGTATATCCCCACCGGCGCCGCGGTCGCCGGGCCGATCCGGATGCTGGGCTGGCTGCTCGCCGGGCTGGTCACCGCGGCCGTGCTCGGCGGCTATGTCGCCTTCGCCTCCTTCCTGGTGGACCAGATCGTCTGGACCGCTTCGCTCGCGGGCCTTCTCTGCCTCGCCCTTCTGGCATGCGACCGGTTCATCGGGGGCACGTTACGGGACGGAAGCCGGGTCTCGACGATGCTGCAGGCCAATCTCGGGCTTCGGCGCAAGTCGCTGCAGCAGCTCGGTGTCTTGGCGAGCGGGATCGCCCGCGTCGTCTTCATCATCATCGCCGCCATGCTGGCGCTGGCGCCCTGGGGCGTCGAATCCGGGGACCTCACGGCGAACCTCCGAGCCGCCTTCTTCGGCTTCAAGGTCGGCGACGTCACGGTGTCGCTCTCGACAACGATCGCGGCGCTCCTCTTGTTCTTCGGCGTCATCGCAGTGGGCCGCGTCGTGCAGCGCTGGCTGACCGGGACCTTCCTGCCGACGACCGAACTCGATGCCGGTTTGCGGAATTCTGTCGCGACTGCAGCCGGTTACGTCGGTTTCTTCGTGGCCGCGGCTGCGGCCTTCGGCTATCTCGGCCTTTCGCTCGAGAAGATGGCAATCGTGGCCGGCGCCCTCTCCGTCGGGATCGGGTTCGGCCTCCAGTCGATCGTGAACAACTTCGTGTCCGGGCTCATTCTGCTGTGGGAACGGCCGATCCGGGTCGGCGATCTCGTTGTCGTCGGCGATGGTGAGGGCTATGTGCGCCGGATTAGTGTCAGGGCGACCGAGATCGAGACCTTCGACCGCTCCACCATCGTGGTGCCGAACTCGAACCTCATCTCGGGCGTCGTGAAGAACCGGGTCCGGAACGACAGCACCGGCCGCGTCGTCCTGCCCGTCAACGTCCTCCGCAACCAGGATCCCGCGCGCGCCGCGGAGCTTCTGATCGCCTGCGCGCACGCCCATCCCGACGTGCTGACGGAGCCGCCGGCCCGGGTCATCTTCAAGAAGATCGGCGACACCTGGCTCGAATTCGACCTCGTCTGCATCGTCGACGACGTCGCGAAGCAGCTCAGGGTCCAGAGCGACCTGAACTTCGCGGTCTTCCAGACGCTGGTCCAGGAAGGCATCCTGCCGCCGCTCGGCCCGGGCGCGATGAATGTCGGCGGGCTCGAGCCCGTCCAGGCCGCTTTGCAGAGCATCGCCGACGCGATCGGCTCACGACCGGCGGAGGTCGTCCCGGAGCCGGCCGCCGGAGCCTCTGGAGACGAGGAGCCGACCCGGCTTACGCGTCGTCGCACCGGTGCAGGATAGGGACTATCCGCTCGATCGCGAATCGGGCAGCCCGATGCGTGGTTGACGGATAGGTCGGGTGGTATGCGTGCCCCGGCGGTGAACGTGAGGATCGAACGGTGCGCTGCCTGGTGACGATTGCTGTTCTGGTTGGCCTCGCATTCGGGTCGCCGGCCGACGCTCAGACGAGCATGGCTCCCGACCCGGCGCAGTCGGCGTCGCAGGCGACCATCCGCAAGCTGAACGTCTACGTGAGCCTGCTCAACCGGACTCTGCGCGCCTCCGAGTCGCTGGCCCGCTACGAAAGCTGGGCCAACATGCGGACGGGTCCGACCGGGCGCGAGCGGATCATCTACGGGCTGTATTCCCTCTACGACGTGCGCAGCGAGATCGGGGCGGCTCGGACCGCCTCGACGACGCCACCCGCGATGCAGGAACTCGACGCTCAAGTCGCGCCCTATACGGCCGCCTACGAGGCGCTGGCACCCATCCTCGCCCAGGCGAATGGCTATTACGAGCGACAGGACTACAAGGAAGACAAGATGGCGGAGGGCAAGGCCCTGCACGCCCGTCTCGCCCCTGCTGCGCAGGCCTTCCTGGCGGAGCGCGCCAAGATCCAGCCGCTCTTCGCGCGTGAGAAGGAGCGAAGCGACGCGGTCGAGCTCTCGCTCATCGAGGCCCGCGAAGGCCGCACCGCGCGCTGGCACGTCACCAACGTGATGGCGCGGGCGCGGCCCATCATCGATCTCATGCCGACCGATGCCAAGCCTCTGGTCGACATGCCCGCATTCGAAGCCGCCTTGTCGCCATACGCCACGGCGGTGCGAGAGCTGGACGATTATGCCTTGGCAAATTCCGGAACGCTGTCCGGCTTCGAGTCTCGGCCGCGCTCCTGGCTCGGAAAGCTCCGCGAGTTTCGCGACAAACTCGGCAAGTCGAAGGGAGATGCCCGCCGCGGCGCCGGGCGGGACGTGACCTGGATCGTCAACGACTACAATACGATGATCTCGATGGCGCAGATGGCGAGCACCCGACGCTGACGGCGCTGGCACAGGCCACCGAATTGGCCGGAGCGGACGCGTTCCGGTGAGCCGCCCACGTCCGCCGGCGTCGCCGGCGACAAGATGCTGTTCCCTTCACCGGCTCGGTGGTTCTAAGGCTTCGCCCCATACGGCAATGGCGGCGCCTCGTTCATCAGCGTGACCGTTACGCGCCGGTTTGCCGCGATATACGGGTTGTCGGGGAACATCGGATCGACGTCGGCCTTGCCGGCCACGAGGGAGAAGCGGTCGTCGGGCACGCCATTGGAGGCCAGGATCTCGCGCACCACCGTGGCGCGCCCGGCCGACAGCTCCCAGGCCGGTCCCTCGGGTTTCTGGCCCGGCCGCATCGCTGCGGTGTGGCCGGTGACGGAGACGCGCTGCCCGAGGCGCCGGAGCGTCGGCGCGATATGCTCCAGCACGAGGCGGGCCCGCTCGTAGGGCTGGGTCGAACCGGTGCCGAACATGGCCCGGCCGTCCTGGTCGACGAGGGACACGTTCAGCCCGTCCTTCGTCTCGTCGACGATGATGTGTTTCGAGAGTTCCGCGATCTCAGGCAGGGTTTGGAGCGCCTGCCGGAGCGAGGCGGCCGCGAGCGCGAAGCCGAAGGTCGTGGCGGGCGTCGGATCCCCCTCCTGCTCGGCGTTGGACGAGGGCGAGGCCGGCCGGTCGCTCGCCTGCTCCGGCGGGGCCTTGCGGGCGTTCTTCAGCTTGTCCCGCACCGGGATGCCGTCCTGCTCGACCACGCCGGCGTAGCGGCTCTCCTTGGTCGAGCCAAAGGCGTCCCGCATCGAGCCGGCGACGAGCTGCAGCTTCTTCTGGTCCTGGGTCGAATAGGCCGCGATCATGACGAAGAAGCTCATCAGGAGCGCCATGAGGTCGGCGAAGGTCACGAACCAGCCGTGACCGCCATGTTCGCCGCCGCCTTTTTTCTTGCGGGCCATCTCCCGTGATCCGGCTCAGGCCGCCTCGGCCAATTCGTGTCGTGTATGCTCGGGCAGATAGGCGATCAGCATCTCGCGGATCAACGACGGGCTTTTCGCGTCCCGGAGCAGGAGCACGCCATCGATGATCAGGGTGCGGGAGACGTCCTCCTCCTCCTTCTTGACGTGCAGCTTGTCCGCGATCGGGAGGCAGATCATGTTCGCGATCAGCGCGCCGTAGAGGGTCGCGAGCAGTGCCGTCGCCATGGCCGGCCCGAGCTTCGAGGGATCGGACATGTTGGCGAACATCGTCACCATGCCGAGGATCGTGCCGATCATGCCCCAGGCCGGCGCGCAATCGCCGTAGGCCCGGTAGACCTTCGAGCCTTCGTCCAGATGCTGGAGGAAGATGTCGCGATCGCATTCCATCGTGGTGCGGATGAAGTCCTTGTCGTAGCCGTCGACCAGGTAGCGAATCCCTTGCGCCAGGAACGGGTCATTGATCTCGACGGATTCGAGTGCCATCGGGCCGCCCTTCCGCATCAGGTCGGCGATCTTCGTCAATTCCTCGATCAGGTCGCGCGGCTGGATGGAGCGGCCGCCGAAGGCGTATTTGATGCCCATAGGGAGGCCGTGCATGATTGCTGAGAACGGGAACCGCGTCATGGTCGCGGCGGTGGCGCCCCCGAAGATGACGATGACGGCGTGCTTGTCGTAATAGGCAGCGAAGTTGCCGCCATCGATCATGATCAGCCCGACGATGACGGCGACGCCGCCGATGAGTCCGGCGCCGGTTGCGATATCCATGATGCCCCGGCGTCCCGTGTCGGCCGGAGGAGGCCCGACGAAGGGACGCTAGATTCGCGCGCTGAACGAACCGTTAAGGTTGACGAGCTTCCGCACCGACCGCGCGCCCTCCCCTCACCCGCGCCGCCGTGCGATGATGGGCCCATGAGTGATCGCCTCCCAGCCGACTCGTTCCTCGCGAGGGTCCCGACCTTCGCGAGCTTCGCGCAGGTTGCCGATCCGTCGCTTTACGAGCCGGTTCCTGACGGCTGGATCGTGGGATTGGCCGATGTCGTCAGTTCGACGGCCGCGATCGAAGCCGGGCGCTACAAGGCCGTGAACATGGCGGGAGCGGCCGTGATCTCGGCCGTGTCGAACGCCGTCGGCCATGGCGCCTTCCCCTTCGTCTTCGGGGGTGACGGCGCGAGCTTCGCCGTTCCGGGAGATTGGTCCGGGGCGGCTGAGGCGGCCCTGACCGCGACCGCGACCTTCGTGCGCGAGGAACTCGGCCTCGAGCTTAGGATCGCGACGGTGCCGGTCGCCGCGATCCGGCAGGCCGGGCTCGATCTGCGGCTCGCCCGTTTCGAGGCCTCGCCGAACGTCGCCTACGCCATGTTCGCCGGCGGCGGCCTCGCCTGGGCCGAGGAGCAGCTGAAACAGGGCCGATTCGCTCTCCCGGCGGCGGCGGCCGGAACACGGCCGGACCTATCGGGCCTGTCCTGCCGTTTCGATGAGATGCCCGCCCGCCGAGGGGTTATCCTCTCCCTGATCGTCAGGGCCTCCGGTGGGGCGGATGCGGGCGCGTATCGCTGCCTGCTGGAGGAGATCGTCGGGCTCGTCGAGGCGAGTTCGGACATGGCCCGGCCGATCCCGGCCGGCGGGCCGCCCCTGCGCTGGTCCGCGGCCGGTTTCGAATATGAAGCCCGGGCCGGCCGGACGCCGGGCAGCGCGCTCGGCTTCAAGCGTGTCGGCCTCCGGCTCTGGGGCGCGGTCGCGTCCACGATTTTGCGGCTCGGCATTCCGATCGGCGGCTTCGATCCGAAGCGCTACATGACCGAACTCGTGGCCAATTCCGACTACCGCAAATACGACGACGGCCTCCGCATGACGATCGACTGCGCGCCGGACCTCGCCGACCGGATCGAGGCCCGGCTCGCCCGCGCCGCGGCCGAGGACGTCGTCGTCTACGGCCTGCACCGGCAGGGCGCGGCCCTGATGACCTGCTTCACGCCTTCCGCGACCCGAAGCGATCACATCCATTTCGTCGATGGGGCGGCGGGCGGCTATGCGGCGGCCGCCGGAAGCCTGAAGGCGGGCGAGCTCGCGTGACCCTTTCCCCATCGGGCTGGCCCGCCGATCTCGGCCGACGCACCCTCGTCATGGGTATCCTGAACGTGACGCCGGATTCCTTCTCCGACGGGGGCCTGTTCGCCAGCCACGAGGCCGCCACCGCTCACGCGCTCGCGCTCGAGCAGGAGGGGGCCGACATCCTCGACATCGGCGGCGAGTCGACACGGCCCGGCTACGAGCCGGTCTCGGCCGAGCTGGAACAGCAGCGGGTGCTCCCGGTGCTCTCGGCTCTCGCTGCCCGTCTCCGGGTGCCGATCTCGATCGACACCTACAAGGCCTCGACGGCCCGCCTGGCGCTCGAGGCCGGCGCCCGCATCGTCAACGACGTCTGGGGCCTGCAGCGCGAGCCGGAGATCGCGAGCGTCGCAGCAGCCTTCGGCGCCCCCGTGATCGTGATGCACAACCGCGAGCGGGCCGACCCGGCGCTCGATATCGTCGACGAGATGCGGCGCTATTTCGAGCGCTCGCTCGCGATCGCCCGGCGCGCCGGCATCCCGGACCGTCACGTCGTGCTCGATCCCGGCATCGGCTTCGGCAAGAGCCCGCAGCAGCATCTCGACGCCCTGCGTCGGCTGCCCGAGATCAGGGCGCTCGGCTTTCCGGTGATGGTCGGCGTCTCCCGCAAGTCTCTGCTCGGCCGGATCGCGGGCCGGGAGACAGCGCCGCGCGACCGTCTCAACGCGTCGATCGGGGCCCATGTCCTGGCCGCGACGCTCGGGGCGGATATCGTCCGGGTCCACGACGTCGCGGCGCATGTCGAGGCCTTGCGGGTGGTCGACGCCGTGATGGAGAGCGCCGCGTGACGGACCGAATCCTGATCGAGCGCATCGCTGTCTATGCCCATCACGGCGTGCTGCCGGAGGAGGAGCGGCTCGGGCAACGCTTCTTCATCTCCCTCGCCTGCGAGCTCGACCTGGCGCCTGCCGGGCGCTCCGACGACCTCGCCCTCTCGGTGAGCTACGCCGATCTCGCCGGGCTCTCGCTCGGCATCGCGACCGGGCGTCGCTTTCGCCTGATCGAGGCACTGGCCGAGACGATCGCGGCCGAGATCCTCGTCGCTTATCCGGCGGTCGAGGCGATCACGGTTCGGATCGACAAGCCCGGTGCGCCCGTGCCGGCGATCGTGGACGGGATCGCGGTCGAGATTACCCGGCGCCGTCATGGCTGACCCGTCTCGGCGAGGCTGGCTCGGGCTCGGCAGCAATCTGGGCGACAGAGCCGGCCTGATCGCCGAGGCCGTGCGGCTGCTGCGCGCGACGCCCGGCATCGATGTCGGGGAGCTGTCCCGGCTCTATTGCACGCCGCCCTGGGGCGACGCCGACCAGGGCGAATTCCTGAACGCCGCGCTGGCCATCCGGTCGCGCCTCGATCCGCACGCTTTCCTGGACGCGACCCAGGCGATCGAGCGCCAGCTCGGGCGCATGCGCAGCCGCCGCTGGGGCCCGCGCGCGATCGACATCGACATCCTGCATCTGGAGGGGGTCGAACTCGCCGACGAACGTCTCGCGCTGCCACACCCGCTGTGGCGCGAACGCGCCTTCGTGCTGGTGCCGCTGGCGGAGATCGAGCCCGACCTGGTCATCGGGGGCATCCGGATCAGCGACCGCTTGGCCGAGATAGACGTGACGGGGATCCAGGCGGTCGAGAGCTGTCCGAAGCCCTAGACGCGACGGAACGCCGTCCTTGTCCCGCCGTTGAGCCGGGCGAGCCGACCGGCTCCCAGCACAGCCGAGATCCCTATGGCCTTCCGACGCGGATCCTACACCCTCACGCCGCCGACCTGGCCGATCTTCGCCATCGCGACCGTACTCGCGTCCTTGAGTGCGCTCGTGCGCTACAAGGTGGTCACCATCGCGGCGCTCACCCCACACACCTACGAGATGATGCTTATCGCGGCCGTGATGTTGATCGCTGCGGCCCTGTTCCGCGGCATTTGACGCGCCGAGCTGCCGCGTCACGATGCAGGGAGGGCCAACGCGCCGCCTTTCCAGCCCGGGCGACTCGTCCCATATTCCCGCTATGGCCAGAGCCTCGAAACCGGAAGCCGGCGCGGAGCCGAAGCGAGGCGCGCGCGCGCGGGCGACCAAGCCCGAGCTGAAGCCGCTCGAAGGCTATCTGGCCGATCTTCTCAACCCGGGCATCGGCCGCGGCACCAGCGGCGAGGCGTATCCGCAAGGGCCGGCCGACCCGCCCCGCGCGCGGCCGCCTGCCGGCCTGAGCGAAAAGCCGCAAGCCGCCTTCGACGCGGGACCGGTGACCGGACTCGGCTCGGATTTCGCCAAGACGCTGGGGCTCGATCCCGATGCGCCGCCGGCCAAGGTCGAGGCCGAGCGGCCGGGCCGGATCAAGACCCGGGCGGACCGCGCGGCCGCAAAGGCCCGGACGTCCCCCTCCCCCGCTTCGCCGGACGACGGGGCCGATGCCGAGGAGATCGCGACACCAACCTCCGGGGTCTCGGCGACCGTGCAGGCCCTCTCCGCGCTGCTCGAAAGCGGAAACCCCCTCTTCAAACACGGCAAGCAGTGGATTCCTCACCGCCCGTCGCGGCCCGAGAAGTCGGAAGGCGGCATCTCGTTCAAGATCGTCTCGGAATACCAGCCCGCCGGCGACCAGCCGACCGCGATCCGCGAACTTGTCGAGGGTGTGCGGACACAGGAGCGGGACCAGGTGCTCCTGGGCGTCACCGGCTCCGGCAAGACGTTCACGATGGCCCAGGTCATCTCGGCCACCAATCGGCCCGCCCTGATTCTGGCGCCCAACAAGACGCTGGCGGCCCAGCTCTACGGGGAGTTCAAGTCGTTCTTCCCGGACAACGCCGTCGAATACTTTGTGTCCTACTACGACTACTACCAGCCCGAGGCCTACGTGCCGCGGACGGATCTCTTCATCGAGAAGGATTCGTCGATCAACGAGCAGATCGACCGCATGCGGCATTCGGCAACCCGCGCGCTGCTGGAGCGCGACGACGTCATTATCGTGGCCTCCGTGTCCTGCATCTACGGCATTGGCTCGGTCGAGACCTACACGGCGATGACCTTCGCGGTGACGGTCGGCGAGCGGATCGAACAGCGGCAGCTCATCGCCGATCTCGTGGCCCTGCAATACAAGCGCATCCAGAACGATTTCGCGCGCGGCACCTTCCGGGTGCGGGGCGATACGATCGAACTGTTCCCGGCCCACCTGGAGGACCGCGCCTGGCGCATCGGCCTCTTCGGCGACGAGGTGGAGTCGATCGTCGAATTCGATCCGCTGACCGGCCACAAGACGGCCGACCTCCGCTTCGTGAAGGTCTACGCCAACTCGCATTACGTGACCCCGCGGCCGACGCTCGTGCAATCGGTGAAGTCGATCAAGGACGAGCTGCGGGTCCGCCTCGACGAGTTGCACAAGATGGGGCGGCTCATCGAGGCGCAAAGGCTCGAGCAGCGCACCACCTTCGACCTCGAGATGATCGAGGCGACCGGGGCCTGCGCCGGCATCGAGAATTACTCGCGCTACCTGACCGGGCGTCGCCCCGGCGAACCGCCCCCGACCCTGTTCGAATACCTGCCGGACAACGCCCTCGTCTTCACCGACGAGTCGCACGTCACGCTGCCGCAGATCGGCGGCATGTACCGGGGCGACTTCCGCCGCAAGGCAACGCTTGCCGAATACGGCTTCCGCCTGCCCTCCTGCATGGACAACCGACCGCTCCGCTTCGAGGAATGGGAGGCGATGCGGCCCCAGACCGTGCACGTCTCGGCGACGCCCGGCCCTTGGGAGATGGAGCGCGCCCAGGGCGTCTTCGTCGAGCAGGTGATCCGGCCGACCGGCCTCGTCGACCCCCCGGTCGAGGTGCGGCCGGCGCGCTCCCAGGTCGACGACGTGCTGGGCGAGATCCGCGAGATGGCCCAGCGCGGCTACCGCACGCTCGTGACCGTGCTGACCAAGCGCATGGCCGAGGACCTGACCGAGTACCTGCACGAGAACAAGGTGCGGGTGCGCTACATGCATTCCGACATCGACACGATCGAGCGCATCGAGATCATCCGCGACCTGCGCCTCGGCGCCTTCGACGTCCTGGTCGGGATCAACCTCCTGCGCGAGGGGCTCGACATTCCGGAATGCGCGCTCGTCGCGATCCTCGACGCCGACAAGGAGGGCTTCCTGCGCTCCGAAACCTCGCTCGTACAGACGATCGGCCGCGCCGCCCGCAACATAGACGGGAAAGTGATCCTCTACGCGGACAAGGTCACCGGCTCGATGGAGCGGGCCATGGCCGAGACCGAGCGCCGGCGCGACAAGCAGCTCGCCTACAACGTGGAGCACGGCATCACGCCGGCCTCGATCAAGCGCGGCATCGCCGACATCCTGGACTCGGTCTACGAGCGCGACCACGTCCGGGTCGACACGGGCATGGC
>NZ_CAXTAZ010000046.1:0-41068 GCF_964242715.1 uncultured Enterovirga sp. | reverse complement strand
GTGGTTCAACCCCAGCGACGTTGGCCGGTCACATTGGGTCGTCTCGAAGGCAAATATAAGATCCCCGCTGACTTCGATGCACCTCTTCCGGACGAGATCTTGGACCTGTTTGAAGGCAAGTCTTGAAGATCCTGCTGGACACTCAGGTACTGATTTGGAGCATCATGCGGACGAGAGATCTTCCGCCGAAGCTGCGTCAGATGCTCGAGGAACCGGGCAACGAGAAGCTCTCCAGCGCGGGAAGCATTTGGGAAGTCGCGATCAAGCGAGCGCTGGGTCGATCGGATTTCGATGTCGATCCCCTCGAGCTCGCCGCTACCGCCCGCCTGGATTACGCCGAGCTTGCCGTTACCTCCGAGGTCGCCGCCCGCGTGGCGACCCTCCCCCATCACCACCGTGATCCTTTTGACCGGCTTCTTGTGGTGCAAGCTATCGAGGCGAATGCGCTCCTGGTCACTGTTGATCGGCAGCTTGCCAGTTATGGCTCCAACGTGCGGCTCTTCGCCTAGACGGCGCGGCTGCTGAAAGTGCCCATGTCCGATAGCGTCACCGACACCATCGAGGCCTTCGCGCAGGGCGAGATCGTCGTCGTCACCGATGACGACGACCGCGAGAACGAGGGCGATCTCGTCGTTGCGGCCTCGCTCTGCACGCCGGAGAAGATGGCCTTCATCATCCGCAATACCTGCGGCATCGTCTGCGCGCCGCTGACGGTGGCCGAGGCGAAGCGGCTTCGGCTCGACCCGATGGTGGCCTCGAACGACGCCCCGCTCGGCACGGCCTTCACGGTCACCGTGGACGTACGCCACGGGCTCACGACCGGCATCT
This sequence comes from uncultured Enterovirga sp., assembly GCF_964242715.1. NCBI lineage: Bacteria > Pseudomonadati > Pseudomonadota > Alphaproteobacteria > Hyphomicrobiales > Methylobacteriaceae > Enterovirga > uncultured Enterovirga sp. Next base: position 40,240 of record NZ_CAXTAZ010000046.1, on the reverse strand, counting down.
CGGCCGAGCAGCGCACGAACACGGTGCGGGCGCTCGCGAACGGCAATATGGGGGCGGCGGATTTCGTGCGACCCGGCCATGTCTTCCCGCTGATAGCCCGGGACGGCGGCGTCCTGATGCGGTCGGGCCATACGGAGGCGGCCGTCGACCTCTGCCGGCTCGCCAAGCTGCCGCCGGTCGGCGTCATCTGCGAACTCGCCAATGACGACGGCACCGTGATGAAGGGCGAGCAGATCGTCGCCTTCGCGGCCCGGCACGGGCTGAAGCGGCTCTCGGTCGCCGATCTGATCGCCCACCGGCAGGTTCGCGAGAAGCTCGTCGAACGGATCGGCACATTTCCGGTCAAGACCGAGTTCGGCGAACTCACGGGTTATGCGTATTCCACGCCCTTCGACGCCGTGCAGCATTACGCCTTCGTCCATGGCCGGATCGGGGACGGGCGCGACATTCTGGCGAGATTGCACCGGGCCAATGTCGTGGCCGATGTCCTCGCCGGAGGTAAGACGATCGCTGCGTCGCTGAAGCGCTTCCGCGAAGAGGGCAGGGGCGTCCTCGTCTATCTCCGGGAGGGAACGGCCGGCGTTCCGGTCACGGCTTTCCCGGACGAAGCCGGGGCAGGTTCCGAGGCGGACCGGACGCGGCAATGGCGCGAGGTCGGGGTCGGGGCCCAGATCCTGCGTGACCTCGGCGTGACCTCGATCCGCACGCTGGCGTCGGGTCCCCGGGCCTATGTCGGGGTTGGCGGCTTCGGCATCGAGCTTGTCGGCACCGAGACGATCTGAGACCCTGCCCGGAGAGGTGATTGCGATGGATCGACGGCAACTTATCCTCGGCCTCGCAGCGGGCGGAGCCGCGGCCGGACCGGCTGCCGCCCAGCATGCGGGCCACGGCGGCGCCGCCGCGCCGCTGCCGGAAGCCAAGCCCTCGCCGGACCCGTTCGCAGGGCTGCAGGGCGGCAAGCCGCATCACCTGACGCCGGAGCAGGAGGCGCAGCGCGTCATCGGCTCCTCCGCACCCCCGGGCGCGCCGGGCCGATGGGTCGCTCGCGCGGCGCTGCCGATCCCGCGAAGCGAGATGGCCTGGGCGACGGCATGGGCCGGTCGCATGCACATCATCGGGGGCTACGGCGAGGGCCGGGTGGACCGCACCTACCACCACATCTACGACCCGGCGCAGGACCGCTGGTATAACGGCGCGCCGCTGCCGCGAGGCGCGAACCACGTCTCCGTGACGGCCGATGCCGGGCGGATCTACGCGCTCGGCGGCTTCATCGAGCAGAACCGCAATCCCGACCACAACGCTTATGCCTATGAGGTCGCGTCCGACCGCTGGACCCGCATCGCACCGCTCCGCCGCCCGCGCGGAGCCGGGGCCGCCGAGGTTCTGAACGGCCGCATCCACCTGATGGGCGGGGCCTCCGAACCGACGCTCGAGCGTGCCAGCGTCGGCTGGCACGAAGCCTACGACCCGGCCTCGGACACCTGGTCGGTCCTCAAGCCGATGCCCGGGGCCCGCGACCATGTCGGGTCTGTGGTGCATGAGGGCCGGATCCACATCGTCGGCGGCCGGTTCAATACCTTCGAATACAATACCGGCCTTCACCACGTTTACGTGCCGGAGCGGGATACGTGGGAGGAACGCTCGCCCCTCCCGACCGTCCGATCCGGCCACGGCCTCGTCTCCTACCGAGGGCGCTTCTTCGCGATGGGCGGGGAATCAGGCGTGATCGACCGCGGGCGCATCACCCAGGCCCGGGTCTTCGGCCAGATGGAGAGCTACGATCCGGCGACGGATGCGTGGCAGAGCCACGCGGCGATGACGACCCCGCGCCACGCGGTCGGCGCGGTCGCGATCGGGGACTGGATCTACGTCGCCGGCGGAGGCGCGGTCACAGGCGGGGCGGTGCAATCCTCGGTCCACGAGGCGTTCACGCTCACGGCGTGATCCGCTCGGTCAGAGCTGCGAGCGGTCTTTGGGAAAGATAAGGTCGAGCTGGGCCTCGACCAGCCCCGCGACGTCGAGCGGCAGGTGCCGGTCGAACAGGCTCGTCCAGACGATCCCGACGAGGGCGGGCGCGAAGAGCAGCTGCGGAAACCGCGCCAGCACCTCGCCTCCCGCTTCGCCTCGCGCTGTCGCCCGGCCCCCAAGGTCCTGAAGCGCGGCGAGCCCAGGTGCCATGACTGTGCGGAAATAGATCGAGGCCAGATCCGGCACCCGTGCCCCTTCCGAGATCATCAGCCGGATCACTTCGCCCCGGCTCGATCCGGGTAGGCCGGCGAGGATCGGAACCACGACCCTGCGAAGGAACGCTCCCGTGTTCTCGTCCGGCTCCGGCCGCTCGGTCGCGATCCGGTCCACCGCCGAAGAGAGAACCTGCTGCAGGATCCCTTCGAACAGGGCCTGCTTGTCCGTGAAGTTGAGGTAGATCGTGCCTTTCGCGACCCCGGCTCGCTTCGCGACATCGTCCATCCTGGTGGCCGCAAAGCCTTTCTCGGAGAACTCGGCCAGGGCGGCCGACACGATGGCTTCACGGCGGGCTGCTGCGCCGGAGGCGCGCTTACGGTCAGGAACGACTTCAACAGCTTCCTTCATCCTCATCCTACTAACATATGACTGACTGGACAGTCATCAAAATCGAACTTAGACGTCAAGTCTCGTCCTGACGTTCCCGTCAGGGCTTGCTGCTCCGGAGCTGCGCCATGTCCGAATTCACAACGAACGAGGTCGAGACCACCGACGTCGTCATCGTCGGCGCGGGACCGACAGGCCTCATGGCCGCATCGCTGCTGCAGCGCAGCGGTCTCTCGGTCCGCATCTTCGATAAGAGCCTGGATTCGGCGCAGCAATCGCGGGCCTTCGCGGTCCAGGCTCGGACGATGGAGCTGTTCGCCAGCATCGGCCTTGCAGAACCCGTGCTGGAATCCGGTCTGCTCGCGGCCGGCGCCCGCATCGTTGTCGAGGGGCACGAGGCGGCGGAGGTGGATTTCGACGACATCGGCCGCAACGACACGCCCTATCCGTTCGTGCTCGCCATTCCGCAATCCGAGGTCGAGACCATCCTGTCCCGAGACCTCGCGGCGCACGGGGTCTTGGTCGAGCGGGGCGTCGACGTGCAGAGCTTCACGCAGGAGAACGCCGGGGTCACGCTCCGGCTTGCGACCCCGGACGGAGTGACCCAGGAGGTCCGGGCCGCGTTCCTGCTCGGCGCCGACGGCGCGCACAGCATGGTCCGGAAGGGACTCGGGCTGACTTTCGCCGGGGAGGCTTACGCGCAGAGTTTCCTCCTCGCCGATTGCCGCGTCGAGGGCGCGATCGATCCGGAGCGGCTGAACATCCTGCTGGGCCGTCGCAGCTTCGGCCTCGTCTTCCCGCTGCGGGGTCGCGGGATCGTCCGGGTCATCGTCAGTCAGCCTCGCGCCGAGGGCGAGCCGACCGGCATGGCGTCCCAGGGCCTCGCGCCCGCGACGCTCGACGAGGTCGAAGCCGCATTCCGGGATGCGGCCGGACAGGATGTTCGCCTGACGGACGCGGTCTGGGTGTCCCGCTACCGAATCCATCACCGCAGCGTGGATCGATATGGCAAGGGCCGGGTCTTCGTGGCCGGGGACGCCGCGCATATTCACTCGCCGGCCGGCGGCCAGGGCATGAATACCGGCCTGCAGGATGCCGCCAACCTGTGCTGGAAGCTCGCCGCCGTGCTGAAGGGCTCGGCTCCTCCGGTCCTGCTCGACACCTATCATGACGAGCGCTGGCCGGTCGGGCAGAAGCTGCTCGAGGTGACCGACCGCCTGTTCGAAGGCATGACGGCCCAGGCAGGCTGGAGCACGAAGCTCCGCAACATCCTAGTGCCGGTCGTGGCGGGCGCCATCTCGCGTTTCCGGCTCGCGAGGGCACGCGCCTTCCTGTTCCTCTCGCAGCTCGGCATTCGATACCGCGCGAGCGCCTTCGTGCGTGACGAGGCGCCGGGCTGGACCGGAGCGCCGGGCATCGGCGAGCGGGCGCCGAACGCGTCCATCGGGCGGTCGCTCGACGTCTTCGGCCTCATCGCCGATTACCGCTTCCACGTGCTGGCCCTGTCCCGTCGCGCGCTCACCGAAGCCGAGATCGGCGACATCGCGGCGGGGCTTGCCAGCCTCCCGAAGGTGCCGGGGATGTCGTGGCATCTCGTGGCCGCGAGCCTTGCCGGCCGAGCACCGCACCTGAACCGGGTCGAAGGCGGGGATGTGCTTCGCCGCTACGGGCTCGACGGCACGATACCGCAAGCGCTGTTCTTGATCCGGCCCGACGGTCACATCGCCTGGCGCTGCGACCGTCTCGACATGGCGGCGCTCGCGAGCTTCCTCATCGGCCGTTTCGCGCCGGATCCGGACGGCTCTCAGGCCTCCATCAACGCGGCGACGTGAGCGGCGGCCGAAGCCGCGAGCCCGTCGAGGTCATAGCCGCCTTCAAGGAGCGAGACGACCCGCCCGCCCGCATGGCGCTCCGCCACCCCCATCAGCGCCCGGGTGGCCCAGGCGAAATCCGCCTCGGTGAAGCGCAGGCTGCCGAGAGGGTCGCGGTGATGGGAATCGAACCCGGCCGAGATCACGACGAGATCGGGCCCAAAAGCCTCGATCCGGGGCAGGATCACGGCCTCCATCGCTTCCCGGAAAGCCTCGCCGCCGTCGCCGGGGCGGAGGGGGGCGTTGACGATGGTGTCGTGGTCCCCGCGTTCGGAGGCGGCGCCGGTGCCTGGATAGAGCGGCATCTGGTGGGTCGAGGCGTAGAGCACGCTCGCGTCGTCCCAGAAGATGTCCTGCGTGCCGTTGCCGTGATGGACGTCGAAATCCATGATCGCGACCCGCTCCGCCCCGTGCTTCCGTTGGGCGTGCCGGGCCGCGATCGCGGCGTTGTTGAAGAAGCAGAAGCCCATGGCGCGGGTGCGCTCGGCATGGTGGCCGGGGGGCCGCATCGCACCGAAGGCATTCGCGGCCTCGCCCGTCATGACGGCATCGACGCCCGCCACCGCCGCCCCAGCCCCGCGCAGGATCGCCTCCAGTGTGCCGGGGGACATGATCGTGTCGGAATCGACCTGGACGAGCCCGGATTTCGGGTTCGCCTTGGCGATGGCCTCCACCCAGGCGATCGGATGGGCAAGGGCCACCTCCTCCATCAAGGCTTCGGGCGCGAGCTGCCGCTTCAGCGTGCCGAACGCCTCGGCCGAAAGCGCGCGCTCGACGGCCCGGATGCGGTCGGGACGCTCGGGATGCCCGGCGGGCGTGGCATGGGCGGCGGCGGCCGGGTGATGCAGGAGGAGGGTTGTCATCGGGGGTTGAACGGCCGGGGCTGAGGATCGTTGCGGGCGATTCGCACGATGCCGCCGCGGCGGCAAGGAAGCCCGGCGTCCAGCCCCGGATGGCCGCGCTACGCCGTCGGCAGGCGGTAGTCCCGGAAGCGGTGGCGCAACTCCGTCTTCAGGATCTTGCCGGTCGCCGTGTGGGGGATCTCGTCCACCACCACCATGTCGTCCGGCATCCACCATTTGGCGATCTTCGGCCGGAGATATTCGAGCACGTCGGCCTTCTCCGGGCTCATCCCGGGTTTCGCGACGACGACGAGGAGCGGGCGCTCGTCCCATTTCGGATGCGCGATGCCGATCACGGCGGCCTCAGCCACATGGGGGTGGCCTACGGCGAGGTTCTCGAGGTCGATGGAGGAAATCCACTCGCCGCCGGACTTGATCACGTCCTTCGACCGGTCCGTGATCCGCATGTAGCCGTGCGGGTCGAGGGTCGCGACGTCGCCCGTGTCGAAGAAGCCATCCTGGTCGAGGATTTCCTCTTCCTCTCGCCGGAAGTAGCGGCGGGCGACCGCCGTGCCCCGCACCTTCAGCCGGCCGAAGGTCTTTCCGTCTCGCGGCAGCTCACGACCGGCATCGTCGGTGATCTTCCACTCGACGCCGAAAGGCGCATAGCCCTGCGTCGCCTTGACGCCGAGCAGCGCACCGTAATCCTCGCTCTGCACCTCGGGCTTGATCGAGCAGATCGAGCCGACCGGGCTCATCTCGGTCATGCCCCAGGCGTGCAGGACGGGCACGTTGTATTTGCGCTCGAAGGCCTCGATCACGGCCGGCGGGCAGGCCGAGCCGCCGATCGCGACGCGGGTCAGGTCGGGTAGTCCGCCGCCCACCTTCTCGAGATGCTGGAGGAGCGCGAACCAGATCGTCGGCACTGCCGCCGTGAAGGTGACCCGCTCGGTCGTCAGGATGTCGTAGATCGATGGCCCGTCGAGCTTCGGCCCCGGCAGGACGAGCGCCGCGCCCGCCATCGGAGCCGCGAAGGCGAGCGACCAGCTATTGGCATGGAAGAGCGGCACGACGGGCATCACGACGTCGCGGGTGGAGAGCCCGAACGCGTCCGGCATCACCGTCATCATGGCGTGCAGCACGTTCGACCGGTGCGAGTAGAGGACGCCCTTCGGCTCGCCCGTGGTGCCGGACGTGTAGCAGAGGCCGGCCGCGGTGGTTTCGGGGAAGTCCGCCCAGCGGAAATCCTCATCGACCTCGTCGATCCACGCCTCGTAGGCGACCGCGTTCCGGAGCTTCGTCTCCGGCATGTGGGCCCCGTCAGTGAGGACGACATAGCGCTCGATCGAGGGCAGGCGGTCCGCGAGCTTCTCGACCAGGGGCACGAAGGTGAGGTCGAGGAAGAGGAGCCGATCCTCGGCGTGGCTGATGATGTAGACGATCTGGTCTTCGAACAGGCGCGGGTTCACCGTGTGGTAGACTGCGCCGAGGCCCGTGATGCCGTACCAGGTTTCGAGATGGCGGGCGGTGTTCCAGGCGAGGGTCGCGACCCGGTCGCCGAGCCGGATCCCGTCCTGCGTCAGCCGCTTCGCGACCCGGAGCGCTCGCGACCTCACCTCGGCATAGTTCGACCGGACGATCGGCCCCTCGACGCTCCGCGATACCACCGCCCGGCCCGGATGCTCGGTCGCGGCATAATCCATGACCTTGTGGATCAGGAGCGGCCAGTCCTGCATCAGCCCGCGCATGATCGTCTCCTCCGCAGCCTTGCCGCGTCGTCGCGGTCTTCGCCGCAGGTTCTAGGGCAGAGCGCTCGCCCCTGCCAATGACGACGATGGGAGCAGGCCGGTGCCGCTACCCTGCCCGTACCGGCCGCTCGCGCAAGGCTACGGCGGCGCCCGCGGTACGCCGCTCGGCCCAGCCCCGAGCCGCGTCGATCGCCGCGACCGCGAGCCCGACAGCGAGCACCCACCAGCCCGGCCGCACGCCGAGACCGACGTCGAAGATGGCGGAGAGGAACTGGGTCGCGAAGGCGAGGACGGGCTGGCGGAAGGCGAGCGCGATCCCGACCGCCTCGCCGACGAAGGTCAGCGCGGCCGCGGCGACGGCCAGAAGCACGAGGGCGAGGGGCGTCAGCGCCTCCTCGCCGCGCCATCGGGCGAGGATTCGGTAGCCCAGGAGCCACACGAACAGGCCCGCATAGAGCGTCGGTACCGAGACGTCGGCCTTGGTCTGCTGGAAATAGTGGATCAGCGCCAGCAGCGTGATGCCGTAGGTCAGCATGTGCAGCCGCCGCCAGGTGAGGCCGCCGAGGCGCTTCACCATCGTGTCGTTCGAGGTCACGGCGAGCGCCAGGAGGCCTAGGAGCGCCACGAAGCCGATCGTCAGATAGAGGCGGGACACGATCTCGGTCGCGACCTTGACGAGGCTGAAGCCCTGGTCGGCGACGAAGAGCAGGATGTGAACCGACGCATAGAGGGCGGAGGCGACCCCGACCATGCGCCGTATGTCGATCAGCTTGCCGAGCCGGGCCGAGCGACGCAGCGGCGTGATCGCGAGCGAAGCGAGGAGGAAGACGAGCGCCCACCAGCCGGTGCGGTGGATGACCTCGTTCAACGGGCGGCCGCCGAGCGCCCCCCGGGCATAGTCGATCCCGAACAGGAGAACCGGCCAGAGCAGGATCGCGAGCGTCGCGATGCGGAGGGGAGACAGCCGGCCGCGTCGGTCGCGCCAGAGGACGAGTGCGTTCAGCATGCTGGCGGTCCAGACCTGGTCGAGGAGACGCGGCCTCTCACGCCGGATGCGCCGTGGCCCATTCGCATAAGGTGTCCTCGCCGGTCTCGACCTGCAAGGTGACGTGGCCGATCGCGAAGGAGTCCTTGAGCCCGGCCGCGGCCTCCATCAGGAAGGCGTCGCCGGGGAAACCCGCCGGCATGACGAGATGGGCCGTGAGCGCCGTCTCGGTCGTGCTGGTCGGCCAGATATGGAGATCGTGCATCCGGGCGACGCCCGGCCGTGACGCGAGGTAGGCCCGCACCGCATCGTAATCGACGGTCGCGGGCACGGCTGCGAGCGACATGTCGAGGCTTTGGCGGAGCAGGCTCCAGGTCCCCCACACGATCACGACGTTGATGAGGAGCCCGGCGAGCGGGTCGAGCCACAGCCAGCCCGTGAGGAGGATCAGGATGCCGGAGAGGACGACGCCGGCGGACACCGCGGCATCCGCCGCCATGTGCAGGAAGGCGCCCCGGATGTTGATGTCGGTCCGGCCGCCGGAGGCGAACATCCAGGCCGTGACCCCGTTCAGCACCATCCCGATCGCCGCCACCACGATCACCGTCATGCCGGCGACGGGCCGGGGATCGCGCAGCCGCTCGATGGCTTCCCAGCTCAGCGCGCCGACGGCGACGAGCAGGAAGACGGCGTTGAAGAGCGCGGCCAGGATCGAGGAATTGCCGAGCCCCCAGGTGAAGCGCGGGCTCGGCTTCTTGCGGGAGAGCACGACCGCCGCATAGGCGACGACGAGACCCAGCACGTCGGACAGGTTGTGGCCGGCATCCGCGAGCAGCGCCATCGATCCGGCGGCCCAGCCGAAACCTGCCTGGAGGGCGACGATGGCGACATTCAGCGCGATGGCGATCTTGAAGGTCGGGCCGAAATCGGCCGGCATGTGGACGTGGGCGGCCCGATGGGAATGCACGTGGCTATGCGCATGGTCGTGGTGACCGCCATGCGGGTGATCGTGCGGCTCGGCGGCGTGGTCGTGCTTCTCGGCCATCACTGTCCCGCGGCGAGCCCTGACATGGCCGGCGCCCCCGGTCCGAGGGTGTCCAGCCAGTCCGGCAGGTCGGCGATCGTATCCACGACGTGGTCCGCATAGGGCTCGATCGCGGCGCGCGCCGCGTGGCCGAGCGGGCCCGTCAGGACCCCGACCGCCACGACGCCTGCGGCGCGGGCGGCCGCGAGATCGTGAACCGAATCGCCGATCATCGCGACCTCGTCCGGGGCAAGGCCGTGATGGCGGACGAAGGCCGTCACCATGCCGGGATCGGGCTTCGAGCCGAAACCCGAATCGTAGCCGGCGATGAAGGGGCAGAGCCCGGAAAGCCCGAGCGCCTCGGCCTGGGCCCGTGCGGATGCCTCGGCATCGTTGGTCGCGATCCCGAGGTGGAGACCGCGCGCCGACAGGCCGCCGAGAATGGCCGCCGGATCGAAGATCGGTGCGAGGGTCGCGAGGCCCCAATGCCGGAACAGATCGTCCATTTCGCCGTAGAGCGCCGGACCGGGCTCACGCCCGAGCGCCTCGGCCCAGAGCGGCCCGTATTCGGCCGAGGAGCCGCCGACCAGCGGCGAGGAGGGCAGGAACCGCCGCTCCTCCTCGACATATTCGCTGACGGACATCAGCCGCTCGAGCAGCATCCGGTCGCCACGCGACAGCGTCCGCATCACCTCGTATCCGGCCGGACCCCAGGTCCGGTCGAAATCGATGAGGGTGCCGTCCTTGTCGAACAGGATCGCCCGGATACTGGTCATGCTGCTCCGGCGACCCGTTCCACGTCGATCGAAGTTCCCGTCGCCGTCCGTCTCTCGCGCGCGACGATGCGGTCGGTCGGTCCCATGACGCCGAGAGGCACGTCTCGATCAGGGAGGATCACGGTCGCGCTCTTGTTCAGGAAGACGATCACGTGCTGCCCCCGGCCGGCGGCGGCACCCGACCATTGCTTGAGCTGACGGTAATACGGCTCCGCCCGCCACGCATTCGGAGCGCCATGATCCACCTGGACGAGGAGGAAACGCGTCGCGGCATCGATGGTCAGCACCATCTTCGAGCGGTCGGGCTTCCATTCCGGGCCAAGCCAAGCCTGTGTGATCCACAGGCAATGAAAGTCCCGGCAATGCTGCGGTCGGTCCGGGTGGATGACGCAGCCGCGTCCGGGCCGGCAATGCCGGCACCATGCCCCGGCCGGCTTGGCGAGCGGCGGGATGTCATAGACCTTGCAGCAGAGCGTGCAGGTTCCGCATGCGCGGCCCGGCGCCGGCTCCATCGCCAGGGCGGCGGGATCGAGCATGGGACGGGTTCTAGAGGAGCCGCGCGGCCCGGTCGAGGGAGACGTCAGGCCGCGGGCGCGGCGGGAAGGAGCCGGCCGAGGCTCAAGCAGGCGCCGAGCAAGGCGAGGCCGGCCGCGACGGTGAGCGACGTCGCCGCCCCCCCGGTCGGGCTCAGCGCGAAGAACACGGCGACAGCGGTCGCGCCGCCTGTCTGGCCGGTGAGGCGAGCGGTCGCCAGCATGCCGCCGGCCGCCCCGGCCCGGCTTCGCGGCGCCGACAGCATCATGGTGCGGTTGTTCGGCGCCTGGAAGAAGCCGAAGCCGCAGCCACAGAGCGCCATGCGCCATGCGACGTCGACGAAGCTCGCCTCCGGCGTCAGCATCGCGAGCGCGCCGAGGCCGACCGCGAACAGGACGAGACCGATGCCGCCGAGGATCGCGGCCGGGAACCTGTCCGACAGGCCTCCGGCGATCGGCCCGAGGATGCCGACCATGATCGGCCAGGGCGTCATCAATAGCCCGGTCTCGACCGGGGTCCGGTGCAGCACGCCATCGAACAGGAAGGGCAGCGAGATGAAGGCCAGCATCTGGGCCGAGAAGCTGCAGATCGAGCTCGCGACGGAGAGGGCGAAGACCGGGATCCGCATGAGGTCGACCGGAAGAAGCGGGCTCGGCTCCGCCCGGCCTTTGAAGGCGAGCAAGGTGCCGCTCGCGATGCCGGCCGCGATGGCCACGCAGCCCAGGAGAGGCCGCCCGGCCCGCGTCAGCAGGTCGACGCCGCCGATCACGAACCCGAAGGCAAGCGCGTTCAGGACGGCCCCGCCGAGGTCGAACCGCCGCGCAATTCGGGCCGTCCGGGGGAGAGCATAGGCCGCGAGCGCAAAGGTTACGAGGCCGAGCGGCGCGTTGATTGCGAACAGCCACGGCCAATGCGCGACGGCCAGGATCGCGGCCGCGATCGAGGGCCCGACCGCCGAGGCGAGGGAGACGACGAGCGCGTTGAAGCCGATCGCACGGCCGAGCAGGTGCTGCGGATAGGTGAAGCGGACGAGCGCGGCGTTGATCGACATGATCCCGGCCGCACCGAAGCCCTGCAGCATGCGGGCGAGGGTCAGTTCGAGGAGCGTCGAGGAGAGCGCGCAGAAGAGCGAGGCCGTCGTGAACAGCGCGAGGCCGGCGAGATAAACCCGCCGGTAGCCGACGATCTCGCCCAGCGAAGCCAGCGGCAGGAGGGCGGTCACGATCGCGAGCTGGTAGGCGTTGACGATCCAGATCGCCTCGTGCGCCTCGACGCGGAACTCGCGTGCGATCGTGGGCAGCGCGATATTCGCGACCGAACTGTCGAGCACCGCCATGGCGATGGCGAGCCAGATCGCGATGGCGGACCAATAGCGCTGCGGGACGGGAAGCCCGTCCTCCGGATCCACGGCTTGACTCACGCGCGCCTCATGAGGCCGGGCCTACGCCCGGCCGGACCATGCCGCAACACGCAACCGACGGCTCGGCCATCCCGGTTCCGGAATGACGGTCGTGCCTATTCCCGATCGATCGGCCAGGCCTTGAACACGTCGAGCTGTTCGCAAGCCTTCGCCTGTGCGGCGAGGGCCGGCCAGCGGCCTTCGTCGACATGTTCCGGGATGACGAAGCGCGAGAAGCCCCAGGCGACCGCGGCCGCGATCTCGGCCGGCTTCAGCTCCGGACCGTGCCGGAGGTCGCCGTTCCAGGCGGCCTGGTTCAGGAGGTCGAGTGCGGTGTGGAGCTGAGCGAGGATGCGTTCCTGCCACGGCCCGTAGCGCTGGGCCTCTGGGCGTTTCCGCTCGTATTCCACCGCGACGGCCTTGTCGGCGGCCACGATGCCGATCCCGGTCAGGCTGAGGTCGAAGCGTCGGGCGGCCGGATTGTCCGGCCGGAGCGAGCGGCCGGCGAGGTCCTCGAAATGCTGGATGATGAGCAGCGATTCGCTGATCACGACGCCGTCGTCGCAGACGAGGCTCGGGGCCTTGATCAGCGGATTGATCGCCCGGAACGCGTCCATGTGGCGGAAGACCGAGACCGACCGGTGCTCGACATCGAGGCCCAGCAGCGTTCCGGTGACCGCCGCCCGGCGAACATACGGGCTGTCCAGCATCCCGACGAGTATCATGACGGTCTCCTCCGCTCGGATGTAGATTGCGGAGGCGCCGGCCGGAACGCACGCGAAATGCTGTGATGCGACCCATCAGCATTCGCTGGACGGCGTCCCGCGTCAGCCGGCGAGCCGGTACTCGCCCCCAACCTGCGGGGGCCCGTCCGTCGCGACCACGCCTCGCCGGACGAAATCCTCGAGATGGGCGAAGACGGAGAGCCCGGCAGCGCGGTGCAGCTCGGGTTTCAGCCCGGCATAGATGGCCGGGACGATCTCGGCGATGCGGCGGTCGCCGGCCGCCAGCCGGTTCAGGATCGAGGCCTCGCGCGCCCGGCGATGATGGATCAGTGCGCGCACGAAACGGGGCGGATCGCGCACCGGCCCGCCATGGCCCGGCCAATACACGCTCTCCTGTCGCCCGCGCAGCTTGTCGAGCGAGGCCATGAAGTCGGTCATCGATCCGTCCGGAGGGCCGACGATCGTCGTCGACCACGCCATCACGTGGTCGCCGGAGAAGAGGGCGTTCTCCTCCGGGAGCGCGAAGGCGAGGTGGTTCGCGGTATGGCCGGGTGTCGCGAGGGCTTGAAGCGTCCAGCCCGGCCCCGAGACCGCATCACCCTCGCGCATCTCCGCATCCGGTCGGTAGAGCATGTCGCCCGACCCCTCCATCGTATCGGCCTCACCCTCGGACAGCGCCCGGGAGCGCCGATGCGGTCCGCAGCCGACGAGGGTCGCACCGGTGGCCTCGGCGACGGCACGGGCTGACGGAGAATGGTCGACATGGGTGTGGGTGACGACGACATGCGTCACGGTCTCGCCCGCTACGGCCCGGAGCAAGGCCGCCACGTGCTCCGGCCGGTCCGGCCCGGGATCGAGGATCGCGACCCGACCCTGCCCGACGATGTAGCTGCAGGTCCCCGTGAAGGTGAAGGCGCCGCCATTCGGGGCGACGAGCCGGCGCACCAGCAGCGACAGGGTCATGCAGGTGCCGGGCGGCGGCCGGTCGTCCAGATCGAGGGGGAGATCGTCGGACATGCGCTCGTGACATTGGCGCGGCCTTCGGGTTGAGAGCCGCAGCGAGCGCCCGTATAGAACCGGCTGCGCCGCCGGCCAACGGGCGGTCGGGACAAGGGTCAAGCGCCATGACAGCAGCCGATACGGAAGCCTCGGTGACGACCTACGCGGCCCTTGTGTGGCCTGCGAAGGCGGAAGGCTGGTCGAAGCCGGTGCGGGCGGTCATCCTCGTTCTCCTCGGCGCGGCTTTCCTGACCCTCTCGGCCAAGATCCAGGTGCCCGGCCCCGTGCCGATGACGCTCCAGACCCTGGCCGTGCTGGCGCTCGGCGCGATGCTGGGCTTCCGGCTCGCGACGCTCTCGGTCCTCCTCTACCTGGCTGAGGGCGCGCTCGGCTGGCCCGTCTTCGCCAACACGCCGCCGCTCGCTCCCGGCCTCGGCTACCTGCTCGGCCCGACGGGGGGCTTCCTGCTCGGCTTCGTGCTGGCTGCCGGCATCTCGGGGACGGCCGCCGATCGCGGCATCGCGCGCCGCCCCCTCCTGTTCGCAGGTTGGCTCGCCACTGCCAGCGCCGCCATGTTGGCGATGGGCTGGCTCTGGCTCGCCTTGGTGACGCTGCCGGCCGGGAGCTTCGTCCGGGCGTTCGAGATGGGCATACGGCCCTTCCTGCTCGGCGAGGGGATCAAGCTGGCGCTGGCCGCCGTCTCCCTGCCGCTCGCTCTCGACGGGCTACGGCGCCTGCTCGGCCGCTGACGTCTAGCGGACGTGCTTGCGAATCAGCGTCTCCGCGATTCGCTTCCTGAGGGCTGAGGGGAGCTCGAGCGACACGAGACGCCATCTCAGCTGCCCGAGCCGGAGCTGCAGGCGGAACCGCTCCTCGCGCGGCTCGTCGGGCGGCAGGTTGATGTAGACGTTCCGGAACCCGCGCCAGGTCGAGGCACCCAGGAAATCGTCGAGGTCCTCGAGCGACACGCCGCGGCCCTGGCTGAAGGGAGAGCCCGAACCGACCTCGCCGGACGAGCTGGTCCGGAGCAGGCGCAAGATCCCGTCGGCCGTGAGGACCTCGTCGAGGAACGGATCGGCGAGCGCCAGGACCGTAGCGGCGGCGAGCTGGGCATCCGAGCCCGAGATGCCGCCGCTACGGTCGGCCGCCGCGAGGTCAGCCGCGATCTGCTTTGCCAGCGAGACCCGCAGGGCTTTCAAGTTCACCCGCGCGGAGACGGCCGCCACGTCGCCGCGCTCGACGGCGGCGGCGAGCCGGTAGATCGCCCAATAGGGCGACGCAAGATAGAGGATCCAGCCGAGAAGAAGCACCAGCGTGATCGCCACGAACCAGCGCATGCCTTCGGTGTCTCCCTTGGATCTGCGGCACGCGAGCCGCCGTCGGCCCGACCGGGCGATCCTACCCGCTGCCAGGGCTCCCGGGTAGCTTGCTCCGATGACGTAAGCCTGCAGTCGAGCCTGCTACATCGGATTTACGCTTCGTTTACCCCGTCTCGGGATAACAGGATCAGCGCGTCACCCGATCCCACTCTCAGCCGATCACAGGATCCAAGGACCGAGGCGATCTTACAAGGCGCTCATTCGCGTGCTCGAGGTGAGCAACAGGACAGCGGTTCTCGACGTTATGAACCAAGCGAAATCAGACGCTTGTTCATGCTTCCTCAGACTATGAGGGAGGTTCAAGCGGCTCACATTCCAGAGGAGCAATCTACCATAAGCCCCTGGCGTTTTTCATCTCTGCGGTCCTCTCTCTCGCTCTGGCCTTCCGGGCGGGATGGCTGCGGTCACAGCCGCGACATCAGGCGATCCTGAGGCAGGACAGATCGTTGAGATTCACATGTCGTCAAGGATAACGGGCTAGATCGAAGCCCGGCCGCTCGGCGGGATCCGGTCCACCCCGCCGGAGGACGAACGACGAGCCCCGCCGAAAAGGCGGGGCTCGCTTCGCTCCCGGTCAGCGCGACGCGGCACGGACAGCCTCGACGATTCGGTCCTGGACCGCCTCGTCGAGATAGGGATGCATCGGCAGGGAAATGACCTCTCGGGCGAGCATGTCCGAGACGGGCAGGCCATTCCCGCCGATCGGGTAGTCCCGGTAGGCGCTCTGCTGATGCAGGGGCTTCGCATAGTAGATGGCGGTCGGGATGCCTTGAGCTTTCAGGTCCGCGGCGAGCTGTTCGCGTTGCTCGGGCCGGACCCGGATCGTGTATTGCGCCCAGCTGGACACGCAATCCGGCCGAATGAAGGGGGGCGTGGCGACATGCGCCAGCTCCTTCGAATACCTTCTCGCGATGCGGTTCCGGGCATCGATCTCGTCCTCGAAGACGCGCAGCTTCTCGATCAGCACGGCCGCCTGAATCGTGTCGAGCCGGCCCGTCATGCCGATCCGGACGTGATCGGTCCGATCGGGGCTGAGGCCGTGGAAGCGCAGCGAGCGCAACTCGTCGGCGAGGTCGTCATCCTCGGTGAAGATCGCGCCCCCGTCGCCGTAGCAGCCGAGCGGCTTGGCCGGGAAGAAGCTCGTTGTCGTCGCGATCCCGAAGGTGCCGAGGCGGCGACCCTTGTAGCTGCCGCCAAAACTCTGGGCGGCGTCGCAGAGCATCCAGAGACCCTCGCGCTCGCAGACCGCCGCGATCGACCCGTAGTCGGCCGACTGGCCGAAGAGGTCGACCGGGATCACGCCGACCGGCTTCAGGTCGAGGCGGCGGGTCGACCGTATCGCGGCCTCGAGGCTCTGCGGATCGAGGTTGAACGTGTCCTCGAGCACGTCGACGAAGACCGGCGTCGCGCCGGCCCGCGCTACGACCTCGGCCGTCGCCGTGTAGGTGAAGGACGGGCAGAAGACGGCGTGGCCCGGCCCGACGCCCTTCGCCATCAGGACGAGGCTGAGCGCGTCCGTGCCGTTGCTGCAGGAGATCACGTGTTTCGCGCCGCAGAAGGCCGCGAGATCGGCTTCCACCTGCGTCACCTCGGGACCGAGGATATAGGCTCCGTGCCGCACGACGCGGAGGATCGCCTCCTCGATCGCAGGCCCCAGGCGAACGCGCTGGGCGGCGAGGTCGATGAAGGGCAGGCTCGGCGGCGGGACGGCTTTGTTCATGGCGACGAAGCTCCTCGGGCGGCTTGGTGCCCGAATCAGGCCTTGACGATGGTCGGGCCGGAAAGGCCGGCCCGCGCCATCGCGTTGCGGGTGTCGACGACGAGCCGCGCCGCCCCGGCGAGCGCGGGGTAGTCGATGGCATCGTGGTCGGTCGCGATCACGACCGCGTCGAAGCGGGCGATCGTGTCCGGCGCGAGGTCGACCGAGCGGCGGCCCGACAGGGCGGCGTGCTCGCGGGTCGGCGGGATCACCGGCACCCAGGGGTCGTGATACGCGGTCCGGGCCCCGCGCGCCTCGATCAGCTCGATGAGGCGGAAGGCCGGACTCTCGCGCGTATCGTCGACATTGCGCTTATAGGCGAGCCCGAGGATCAGGATGTCGGCGTCGCGCAGGCCGCGTCCAGCCTGCCGGTCGAGCGCACCCGCGAGCCGGTCGACCACGAAGGCCGGCATGGCGGTGTTGATTTCGCCCGCGAGCTCGATGAAGCGGGTCGCGACGTCGAATTCGCGCGCCTTCCAGGTGAGGTAGAAGGGGTCGATCGGGATGCAATGGCCGCCGAGCCCGGGGCCGGGCTGGAAGGGCATGAAGCCGAAGGGTTTCGTCGCCGCCGCCTCGATCACCTCCCAGACGTCGATCCCCATCGCGTCGTAGACGAGCTTCAGCTCGTTCACGAGCGCGATGTTGACAGCCCGGAAGATGTTCTCGGTGAGCTTCACGGCTTCCGCCGTCCCAGGGGTCGAGACCGGCACCACCCGCACCACGAAGGACCCGTAGAGCGCGATCGCGAGCCGCTGGGCAGCCGGGCCGTCGCCGCTCACCACCTTCGGGATCGCGGCTGTCGAATGGGTCGTGTTGCCGGGATCCTCGCGCTCCGGCGAATAGGCGAGGGCGAAGTCCTGGCCCGAGCGCAGGCCGGCCCGCTCCAGGATCGGCCGCAGAACCTCGAGCGTCGTGCCCGGATAGGTTGTCGATTCCAGGACGACCAGCTGCCCGGGCCGGAGCGTGGCGGCAATCGCCTCGGCGGTCCGCTCGACATAGGTCAAGTCCGGCTCGCGGTGGCGCCCGAGCGGCGTCGGGACGCAGATGAGGAGGGCGTCGCATTCGCCAAGCCGTCCGAAATCGGCGCTTGCCTCGAAGCGGCCCGTCGCCACCATGGCGGCGACCGCGGAATCCGGGACCTGGCGGATATAGGAGCGCCCCCCGTTCAGGCTCTCGACCTTTGCCGGGTCTATGTCGAAGCCGATCACCGGAAAGCCGGCCGTGCCGATCGCGGCGACGAGCGGCAGCCCGACATAGCCGAGGCCCAGGATTCCGATCCGGGCCGTGCGGCTGTCGATCCGTTCGAGGAGCCCGTCGAGGGCAGCGGGAAGAGGGGTCGCATTCGGCGCGACCAGGGCTGCATCCATGACGCTTGTCCGGCACCGGACCAGCCCAATGCCTGCGGGCGGTTTAGGCAACGGTCTCCCGGCGATCAAGCGGCGGGGTTGAGGAGGCGCGTCTGGCGGGCTACGCCAGTCGCATGGGAGACGGCGCGGTCCTGGTCACCGGCGGGACGGGATTCGTCGGCAGGCGGGTCGTCGAGGACCTGCTCGCGCGCGGCCGGCAGGTGACGGTCGCGGTCCGGGGGACGTCTCTCCCGCCGGAGCCCCGGCCCGGCCTGCGCCACGTCGTCGTCGGCGAGATCGGGCGGGAGACGGTCTGGGACGAAGCGCTCGCCGGGATTTCGGCGGTCGTCCATCTAGCCGCCCATGTCCATGTCGCCCCGGAACGAGCCGGGGCCGAAGTCGAGATCTTCGACGA
The DNA here is from genome assembly GCF_964242715.1 of uncultured Enterovirga sp. Taxonomy (NCBI): domain Bacteria; kingdom Pseudomonadati; phylum Pseudomonadota; class Alphaproteobacteria; order Hyphomicrobiales; family Methylobacteriaceae; genus Enterovirga; species uncultured Enterovirga sp. The sequence continues at coordinate 21,867 of NZ_CAXTAZ010000046.1, read as the reverse complement.
GGTGAACCGGCGGGGCTCGCTCCGCCTGTTCGAGGCTGCCACGGCCCGCGGAGTCGGCTCCTTCATCCAGATGAGCAGCATCACGGTGCTGGGCGGCGAGAGCCCGCCCGACGCGTCCTTCGACGACCGGACGCCGCCTCGTCCGGAGACACCCTACGGCCGGTCGAAGCTCGCGGCCGAGCAGGACCTGCGGAATGCGGCGGAGGACGACCGCTGCCCGACCCTGCTGACGATCCTCCGCCCGCCGCTGATCGCGGGGCCCGGCGTCGGCGGCAATCTCGGGCGGCTCGCCCGCCTCGCGGCTCTGCCGCTTCCCCTCCCGCTCGGCGGCATTCGCAACCAGCGCACGCTCCTGTCGCTCGACAACCTCGTCGCCGCCATCGCCCTCGTGCTCGACCGGCCCGCCTCCGGCACCTTCGTCCTCGGCGATGCAGAGCCGCTCTCGACGAGTGCCATCCTGCGCCGGCTGCGCGAGGGGGCGGGGCAGCGCGCCCCGCTGCTGCCGCTGCCGGTCGGGCTCGTCCGCAACATCGCCGTGAGGCTCGGTCGGGAGGGCATGGCCCGGCGGCTGTTCGACGACCTCGCCGTGGATTCGCGCGGCTTCCGCGAGCGTTTCGGGTTCCGGGATGTCGTCGATACGGCAACCTCGCTCCGGGCGGTCGGAGCCGCGGTGCGTGCGCGGCGCTGAGGCTGCCCGGACGCCGCGCCTTCTGATAGTCAGGGCCGCAGGCCGGGCCGGCACGAGGCCGCTCGCCCGCAGGGACGCGCTGTGAATTATCGCCGGCTGATCATCGGGGCCCATGACGTCGCCATGACGGCGGTGGCGCTCCTCGTCAGCTTCTATCTGCGCTGGGGCTCGCCCGAATTCTGGCTCCGCTTCGACAGCATCCTGCTCGTCTGCGCGGCCGCGATGCCGCTCGCGCTCATCGCCTATTACCTGTTCCGGCTGCCGCGCTCGCCCTGGCGCTTCGTGTCCATCGCCGATCTCGGGCGGATCGCGGCCGCCGCCGCCGTGCCGGCCGTGTTCCTGGTCGTGGTGGATTTCCTGGCCCGCGGCGAGGTGATCGTGCCCCGCACGGTTCCGGTGATCTACTGGCTCGTGCAGATCGCGCTCCTGGCTGGGCCACGGGTCCTCTACCGCAGTTATCGCAGCCGGCGGCGCGACCGCCGGGCCCTTCGGGGCGCCTATCGCATCCCTGTCCTGATTGCGGGGGCAGGCGACGAGGCCGACCAGCTCATCCGCCGCCTCCGCTCGGATGCCGTAAGTTCGCTCGACCCGGTCGCGCTCCTCACGGTGAAGCCGCGCTATCTCGGCGAGCGCATCCACGGCGTGCCGATCATGGGCCGCCTCACCGAACTCGAGGAGGTGATGCGGCAGCTCGAGATCCGGCGCATCAAGCCGCGCCGCCTCGTCATCCTGCGCGAGGTGCTGGAGGCCGGGGCAGGCGTCGACGATCTCCTCGGCACGGCGCGCCGGCTCGGCCTCCCGACCGTCCGGGTCTCGCAATCGATGACCCAGATCGGCCAGCAGGGAAGCCCCGTGAAGCTCGCGCCGGTCTCGATCGACGACCTTCTCGGGCGCTCCGCGCGCGAGATGGATCTCGGTCCTGTCCGCGCGCTCGTCGGAGGTCGCAGCGTCGCCGTGACGGGAGCGGGCGGCTCGATCGGCTCGGAACTCTGCCGGCAGGTGGCGGAGATGGGCCCTTCACGGCTCATGCTCCTCGACCATTCGGAGCTGGCGCTGTGGGGCATCGCCCGCGAGCTGAAGAGCCGAGATCCCGAGATGGACGTGGTGCAGCATCTCGGCAGCGTCTGCGACGCGGCCGATCTCGGCCTCGCCTTCTCGCGCTTCCGGCCGGACATCGTCTTCCACGCGGCGGCGCTCAAACATGTCGATATCGTCGAGGCCCATCCGGTCGCGGCGGCAGCGACGAACACGCTCGGCACGCTCGAAGTGGCCCGGACTGCGCAGGCGGTCGGGGCCGCCTGCGCAGTCTTTATCTCGACGGACAAGGCCGTCGATCCCGTCTCGGTCCTCGGCGCGACCAAGCGGGCGGGCGAGCTCATCTTCGCCGATGCCGACCGGCGATCCAGGGCGGCCGGTCAGCCGACCCGCTTCCTGAATGTCCGCTTCGGCAACGTCCTCGGCTCATCGGGCTCGGTCATCCCGCTCTTCACCGAGCAGCTGAAGGCGGGCGGACCGATCACGGTCACGCATCCGGATGTCGAGCGCTATTTCATGACGATCCAGGAGGCGGTGCGGCTCGTCCTGATGGCGTCGGCGGATGGCATCCGGTCGCCCGACGCCTCGCCGACCTTCGTCCTCGACATGGGCCAGCCGATCCGGATCGTCGACCTCGCCCGGCGCATGATCCGCCTCGCCGGGCTCGAGCCCGACATCGATGTCGAGATCGCCTTCTCGGGGCTGCGGCCCGGCGAGCGGTTGAGCGAGGTGCTGGAGAGCGAAGGCGAGGAATTGCGCCCGACCGGCATTCCGGGTGTGCGGGCGGCCGCGCCTCGCGCCGTCGATCCGGCAGAGCTCGATGCGGGGCTCGCGCGGCTCCGGACCGCTGTCGCGGCCCATGACGGCCCGGCAGTGCTCGCCACACTCCTCACGCTCGTCCCCGAATACCGGCGCGGCGAGGGAGCGGCCGACCATGAGGCACTGCCGCCCGCGGTCGCGGCCGGCGATCGGCCCGCGGCCCGGCTCCGGATCGTGGGCGCCTGACGCAGCCTCCCGGCCGACGTCCTACGTTTTCAGCTGCGCCGCCATGCTCTGGAGCGCGTCGGCCGTGCCAACGAGGCTGGCCATCTCCTCGGCCGTGGCTTGCGCGGCCTCTTCGACCTGCTCGATCGTGTGTTCGGAGGTGATGAAGAAGCGCAGGCGCGCCAGCCGCTCCGGCACGGCCGGATGCAGGATCGGCATGACGTTGAAGCCGCGTTGCGAGAGCCGGTCGGACAATGTCGCGGCCTTGAGCGACTCGCCCACGATCACGGGCGTGATCGCGAGGCCGGCGCTCGTGCCGACATCGAGGCCATGGCGTTTCGCGGCGGCCAGGAAGGCGCCCCCATTCGCGTGCAGCTTCGTGACCCGCTCCGGCTCGCGGAGGAGGATTCCGAGCGCGGCATGGGCGGCCGCGGCCACCGGCGGGGACAGGCCGACGCTGAACACGAAGGCGCCGACGCTCGTCCGGATGAAGTCGATGAGGGGCGACGGCCCGGCGACGTAGCCGCCGGCGCCAGCGAGGGTCTTCGACAGCGTGCCCATCCAGATGTCGACGTCGCGCGGATCGATTCCGGTCTGTTCGGCAACGCCGTGGCCGCGGGCGCCGAGCACGCCGAGGCCGTGCGCGTCGTCGACCATCAGCCAGGCGCCGTGGCGCCGCTTGATCTCGATCAGCCGGGGAAGGTCGGGCCAGTCCCCGTCCATGCTGTAGAGGCCTTCGACAACGATGAGGGCGCGTCCATGCTGGTGGCGCTGCGCGTCTAGCAGGGCTTCGAGCGCGTCGAGGTCGTTATGCGGGAAGGAGCGGCGCGTCGCGCCGGAGAGCTGGGCGCCGAGCGCCACGCTGTTGTGGATCAGGTCGTCGTAGAGGACGATGTCGCGCGATCCGATGATCTGGCCGATGACGCCGACATTGGTCGCGTGGCCGCTGACCATGACGACGCAATCCTGGGCAGAGTAGAGCGAAGCCAAGGCCCTCTCGAGTTCGCCATGGATAGGCCGCTCGCCGGCCACGACCCGCGAGGCCGAGGTCGAGGTGCCGTAGCGGTCGATGGCGGCCTTCGCGGCTGCCGAGACCTCGGGATGGCCGTTCAGTCCGAGATAATCGTAGGAGGCGAAATTGGCGTAGGTGCGGTTCCCGATCCGGGTCTCGGCGCCGGCCCGCTCCTCGTGCACGCGGAAGAACGGGTTCTCGATCCCGAACATCTCCGCGAAGGAGCGCTGCGTCTGCATCTCCCGGTAGCCCGGGAGCGTGGTGAAATCCGTGGCCGAATCCGGCACGGCCGGTCGCTCCCGCAGCGGGGGCGGGGCCGCACTCTTCCGACGTGACACGCGCGCAAGCAGCGCCTGCCGCTCAGCCGCGGACAGGCGAGCGTCCTGGCCGGTGCTCAATGCATCAAGCCCTTCAGGTCCTTGCTGCGGGCCGTCACGGCCTGCGCCACCGAGGACACCGCCTCGAGATCGAGATCCACCCCCGCATGGCGGTCGTTCAGGGCCTGCGTCACCCGGATCTCTTCATCGGGATGCGCCGCCTGGACGAAGCCGATCATGTGATCGGCCAGAGCCGCGGTCGTCATCGCGGCGACCGAGCCGGTCGGCGGCGCGTCGAGCTCGAACCGGTCCTGGAGCGCGGTCGCGAGTTCGATCGCCATCAGCGAGTCGAGGCCTGTTTCGGACAGGCGCTTGTTCGGGCTCACGTCCTGTTTCGGCACCCGGAGGACGGTCGCGATCTCCTCGACGATCGCCTCCAGCACCCGCTTGCGCACGACCTCCGGCGGCTGCGACGCGATCAGCCCCTTCAGGTCCAAGCTCTGGCGCTCGGCCGCCTCGCCGACACTGCCTTCCCGGACGAGAGCCGCGAAGGTCGGCGACCCGAGCGCGGGTAGCCGGCGCGCCGCGCCCCAATCGAGCGACCCGACGGCAAGCACCGCGCGGGACGGATCGGACCCTGTCTCGGACAGCGCCTTCGCCATGAGATCGAGCGCGTCTCGGGCCGGCATCGCCCGCACCCCGACCCGCTTCGACAGAGCCTCGGCGAGACCCTTCTGGCGCGCCAGGACACCGACATCCGAGATGGCGCCCCAGGCGAGCGCAAGCCCGGGTAGACCACGTTCCCGCCGCAGGCGGGCGAGGCCTTCGAGATAGCCGTTCGCCGCCACGTAGGCGCCCTGGCCCGGATTGCCCAGAAAGGTCGTGATCGACGAGAACATCACGAAATAGTCGAGAGGCGTGTCGGCCAGGAGCCGGTCGAGCTGGATCGCGCCCTCGACCTTCGGACGAAGCACCCGCGTCAGCTGATCGGCCGTGAGATTCGCGACGAGCCCGTCGTCGAGGACCATGGCACCGTGCAGCACGCCGGCGAGGGGCGGCATGTCCGCCGCGACCTCCGTGAGGAGGCCGGAGAGCGCCTCCTCGTCCGCCACGTCGCAGGCCGCGGCACGGACCTGGACGCCGCGGGCCACGAGTTCGTCGACCAGAGCCTGGGCCTCCTCGCTTTGGGGGCCGTTCCGGCCGATGAGGACGAGGTGGCGCGCGCCCTTGTCGGCCAGCCAGCGCGCGGCCTCCAGGCCGAAGCCGCCGAATCCGCCCGTGACGAGATGCGTCCGGTCGGGGTCGAAGCGGAAGGGTTCGGAGCGGCGGTCCACGACCGGCTCCGCCGGAGGCCGGAGCAGGATCTTTCCGACATGCCCGGATTGCTGCATCAGCCGGAAGGCGTCCAGCGTCTCGTCCGCCGGGAAGACGCGGTAGGGCAGGGGCGTGAACTCGCCCGATTCGAACAGCGCCATGATCGTGCCGAAGATCTCGGAGGCGCGGTCCTGGTCGGACAGCAACTGGTCCACGTCGACGCCGAAATAGCTGAGATTGCGGCGGAACGGCCTGAGGCCGATCTGGGTGTTGGCAACATAGTCACGCTTGCCGAGCTCGATGAAGCGGCCGAACGGCGCGAGAGTGGACAGGCCGCGTTCCATCGCCTCGCCCGAGAGGCTGTTGAGGACGATATTCACTCCCTCCCGCCGGAGACGACGGATGTCGTCGGCGAAAGCTGCCGAACGCGAATTCAGGACATGCTCGACGCCGAGCGAGCGCAGGAGGTCCCGCTTCTCGGGCGAGCCCGCGGTTGCGACCACGGTTGCCCCGCGCCAGCGCGCAATCTGCAGAGCCGCGAGGCCGACGCCGCCCGCCGCGCCGTGGATCAGGACCCACTCGCCGGCCTTGAGGCGCCCCAACGTCACGAGCCCGTAATAGGCCGTCAGGAAGGCCACCGGGATTCCGGCTGCCGCTTCCGTGCTCCAGCCCGAGGGGACCGGGGCGACCACGCTCTGGGAGATGGAGACCCGGGTCGAAAAGGCCGAGGGCGCAAAGGCCACGACCTTTTCGCCCGGACGGAAGCGGCTCACACCGGCCCCGACGGCGCTGACCCGGCCCGCGCATTCGAGGCCGAGCGTCGCGCCCGCATAGCCGTCTTCGAGGATGTCGTCCGGCAGGAGCGACATGGCCCACATCACGTCGCGGAAGTTGAGTCCGGTCGCCTCGACCTCGATCTGGACCTCGCCCGGGCCGGGTGCGGCCGGGTCGGCAGGCTGCCAGGAGAGGCCGGCGAGCCCGCCCGCATGGCCCCTCTCGAGCTTCGCAGCCGCGGCCCGAGTGGCTCCCACGGGACGCTCGCTGCCGAGGGGCAGGACCCGCATCGCGGCCGTGCCGGCCTCGCCGATGACGATGTCGGTCTCGGTCTGCTCGACCGCCAACAGGGCCCGCAAGGCCTCGGCGGCCCTTTCGGGGGTGGCTGTCGTGCCGATGGCGACACGGCGGACGACGAGGGTCGCGTATTCATTGGCGAGGGTGCGCGAGAAGGCGAGCAGGGCGGCCGCGTTCGGGTCCGCCAAGGCGTCGCGGCCGCGATCGGCCTCCACCACGATCCAGAGCTCGTTCTTCCCGCCGGCACAGAGTTCCGCGCAGGTCTTGAGGGCGAGGCAGCCGTCGCGGAGACGCGAGACGTCGTCCTCGTCCGAGGCAGAGGCCACGAACAGCATCGTCTCGCCCGGCTGGATCGCGAGAGCCGCGGAGACCTGGTCTCGGCCGACGAGACGGACATCGTGACCATCGAGCGCGAGAAGGGCGTCTAGACGGACGGCGAGCCCGAGGCCGGCGCCTTCGCGCTCAGCCTGGATGACTATGGTGCGGCGGCCCAACTCTCCGGCCTCGACGGGCGGCACGGCCCCGACCAGGAGAACCGCATCCTCCGATCCGACCGGCAGCGACTCCGTCGCCGTGTCCGCGAACCCGGCCGCGCCCACCTCGCGCAGCCATTCCTCTCCGGATCGAAGCGGACTGAGCGGAATCGGCCCTGCGCCGGTCTCGAACCACCCCTCCCCAAGGCCCAGGACCACGTCGCGGAACAACGATGGCGAGGCCTCGAGCGCGACGAGCAGCCCATCGGGCGCCGTCACCTTGCGGATTTCGGCGAGCGTCGCGCCGGCGCGTTCGAAACGATGCAGCCCGTCCGCCGACACGACCAGATCGAAGGATCCGGACAGGCTTTCGATCGACGGAGCGAAGGCGAGATCGCTGCCGTGAACGGCCAGCTTGGCGCGTTCGACTCGGCGTGGATCGAGTTCCAGGATCGTCAGGCGGGACTGAGATTGCGTGCAGATCCGTGCCAGGGCATGCGACAGCGGGCCGTAGCCGATCTGCAGGATGCGGAGACCCTGGCCGCGAAGCGCCCCGCCGGCATCCAGCAATCGCAGCAGCATGTCCCCTGCGGCGCGCGCGGCAGCACCGCCGAGTTCCAGGCCGTCGACGATGTTCGACGGAGGAGGCGAGAGGGACGCGAGACCTTCCGAGACCGCGACCGGGCCCGTCAGACGTCCGGCGAGAAGGAGTTCGGCCGAACGCTCCGGATGTTCGGCCGCGAGCGTCCGCAGGATGGCATCCGCACGCGGCAGGCTGTCGGCCGCCGCGAGCTGCCACCCCTCTTCGGTCTCCTCGGCCAGCCCGCTGCTCTCAAGCGCGTGGAGAATATGGGCGAGCCAGGCCGCCGCACGCGCCTCGAGCCCAGCAAGCCGGTCGCGCGAAAGCTGGCCCGACGAGGCCACGCCATGTGCGGCCTCGAACCCGGCCGCCTCGGCCCAGCCCTCGAGCAGCAGATATGCGTCGCCCGCCCGGTCATCGCCTTCGGCGGTCGGAGCGACCAGGCTCCGGGCAGCGGTGAGGATCGCGTCGGCCTTGGCCGGGACCCCGGACAGCCCGAGCGAGCCAAGATCCATCGCGACCGTCTGGGTCGTGAGCGCGGTGTCGGAGAGGACCACGGGGCGGCGGACGCGGGCCGCCTGGAAACGCGCCTCGTGCAGATGTCCGATCGCCTGTCCGGCTTCGTCGAACAGCGTGAAATCGGCGACGATCGAGCCCTCGCCCGAACGCACGATCTCGATGAGGGCGCGAGCCAGGACTGCACCCGGCCGGAGCAGGCGGGTATGTCCGAACCGGACCGGGATGTAGGCCGTGCCCCGCCGCTCCGCCCCGAGATCCTGCAGCAGGACGAACAGGCCGTGGAAACAGGCGTCGAGACGGGCCGGATCGATGCCGTAGCCGGGCATCGTCTCGGACGGGATCAGGTCGACCAGCAGCGAATGCTCGCCGACCCGGGTGACCGATTTCAGCAACCGGAAGGCAGGCCCGTAGCGCAGCCCGACCGCCTCCGCGGCCCGGTAGATCCCGTCGGCCTCGACGACCTCGTCTTCCGAGACCGGGAGCGTCGCCTCGATCTCGTCGTCGGTGCCGGGGGACAGCCTCGCCGTCGCGTGCAGGTGCCAGCCGGCTCGCGAAAGGCGCGCGCGGCTCAGGATTTCGAGCGTGTTCGTGGCCGGCGAAAGGCGGACCTTCACCTCCTTCGCCCGGTCCGATTCGAGCGGGAGCGCCTGGACGATGTCGAGTTCGAGCAGGGCCGCATTGGGGCGGTCGAACCAGTCGCGCGCAGCCTTGAGCGCCATTTCGACGAAAGCCGCGCCCGGCAGGATCGCCTGGCCGCCGACCTCGTGGTCTGCCAGTTCCGGCAAGTTCAGCGTATCGAGCTGGTTCAGCCACTCGACGCCGTCGGAGCTGTTGCGACCGCCGGCCAGCCTGTGCCAGCTCGCATCGAGCGTGAAGCCGACGGCCTCCGGGGTCTCGGCCGTCCTGAGATCGCGCCGCTGCCAGGGATAGGTCGGGAGCGAGACCGGCCGCGAGGGCTCCGGGCCAAAGAGCTTCTCGAGCTCGATCGGGGCCCCGAGCGTGAAGGCCGAGAGCACGGCCGGCCGAATAGGGTCGCGCTCCTCGGGCTCGCTCCGGCGCTCGAGCACGCCGATCGCCGCGACCGGAAAGCCGCCCGATTCGAGCGTCTCGGTGATGTTGGCGAGAAGCAGGCTCCGGGGGCCGATCTCGACGAAGATGCGCGCACCGCGACGGGCCGCAGTCATCAACGCGGCCGACAGCTTCACGGGCTCGCGGACATTCCGCCACCAGTATTCCGCGCCGAGCTCCGCGCCCTCGATGAGGTCGCCCGTCACGGTGGAGATCATGTCGACCTTGGTCGACCTGGCTTTCAGGCCGGCGAGGTCTCGCATCAGCGGCTCCCGGACGGGATCGATCAGGCCGCAATGGAAGGGATAGTCGAGGTCGAGCTGGCGGAACACGATCCGGCGCTTCCGGGCGAGCACGCCGAGCGCGGCGAGCTTCTCGGTCGGGCCCGCGACCGTGAAGGTGCGGGGGGAATTCTCGGCTGCGATCTCGAGTTGTCCAACCTCGGAACAGAGGGCCTCGACCTGCTCGCGCGTCCCGACGACGACGCCCATCCGGCCCGTGTCGCGGACGATCTCCTGGCGCACGGAACGGGTGTGGATCACCCGTACGGCATCGCGAAGCGAGAGGGCGCCGGCCACAGTCGCGGCGGCGATCTCGCCGACGCTGTGTCCGAGCACCATCACGGGCTCGAGGCCTTCGGCGGAGAGGGCCCGCGAAACCCCGATCTGGGTCGCGAAGATCAAGGGCTGCGCGATGTGGGTCAGCCGGAGGCGTTGCTCGATGTCGTTGCTGAACAGGGCTTCCGTGACCGACCAGCCGAATTCGACGTCGAAGAGCGCGTCGATCTCGTCGAAGGTCTCCCGGAAACGCCGGCTCGAGTGGTAGGCGCCGCGTCCCATTCCGGGCCATTGGCTGCCGTTGCCGGAGAAGACGAAGGCGACGGGCGCGTCGACTTCCGTGACCGTTCCCCAGGTCACGTCCGCGACGTCGCCGTCCTTGTCCGCGACACGCTCCAGCTTGCGGACGAGGTCGCGCGGCGAACCCCATTGGATCACGGCCCGCTCGGACAGGAGTTCACGCCGGTGCGCGGCGGCGGCCACGATCTCGCGTGCCTCCTCGAAGCTCGCCGACGAGAGGCGCTCGCTGTAGCGCCGAGCGAGGTCGCGCACGACCGGACGGCTGGCCGCCGAGATCGCGAACAGGTCGGAGCTGCCGCCGTACCGCCTCGTTGCGGAAGGCCGCGCGACGGCGTCCGATACGACGACATGCGCGTTCGTGCCGCCGAAACCGAAGGAATTCACGCCCGCATAGCGGGGCCGGTCGCTCGCCGGCAGCGCGGTCGCGCTTGTGCAGACCGCAAGGCCAAGCTCCTCGAACGGGATCTCCGGATTCGGATCCTCGTAATGGAGGGACGGCGGCAAGGTGTCGTGCTCGAGCGCCAGCATGGCCTTCAGCACGCCCGCCAGGCCCGAGGCGGGTTCGAGATGGCCGATATTCGACTTGATCGAGCCGATCCAAAGGGGATCGGTGCGCTCACCTCCGAGGACGTCGCCGATCGTTCGGGCCTCGATCGGATCGCCGACCCGGGTGCCGGTTCCGTGCGCCTCGACGAAAGCGACCTGGGACGGCTCGATCCCGGCGCCCTTGTACACCTCGCGCAGGAGTTTCGCCTGAGAGAAGCGGGACGGCAGCGCGATGCCGTTCGTCCGGCCGTCCGAATTGACGCCCGAGGCGACGATCCGGCCATGGACATGGTCCTCGTCGCGAGCCGCCTTCGCGGCCGTCTTCAACACGAGGACGACCCCGCCTTCGGCCCGGACATAGCCGTCGGCCTTGGCGTCGAAGGTCCGGCAGAGACCCGTCGGCGACAGCATCGAGGCCTGCGAGAAGATCACGAAACCGAACGGGCTGAGAAGCAGGTTCACGCCGCCGACGATCGCGGTGTCGATGCGGCCGGACCGGAGAGCCTCCATCGCCTGATGCAGGGCGACGAGCGAGGACGAGCAAGCCGTGTCGACCGTGAAGCTCGGGCCGTGAAAATCGAACGCGTGCGAGATGCGATTCGAGACGATCGAGAGGGCGCCACCCGTGGCCGTATAGGCGTCGCCGCCGGCCATGTCGGTGTTGCGGATGTTCTGGTACTCGGTCGAGGACGCGCCGACGAACACGCCGACATCGGTGCCGGCGATCGCCGAGCGCCGGATCCCGGCATCCTCGAGCGCCTCCCAGGTCAGCTCCAGCATCAGCCGCTGCTGCGGGTCCATCTGCTCCGCTTCGCGCGGAGAGATACCGAAGACCGACGGATCGAAGCCCCAGACGTCGTCGAGCACGCCCGCCGCCCAGACATAGCTCTTGCCCGGCTCCTTCGGTCGCGGGTGCCCGTGCTTGGCGAGGGACCACCGGTCCGGCGGCACCTGCGTGACGGAGCAGCGCCCCGCGACGAGGTTGTCCCACAACGCGTCCACCGAGGAGGCGCCCGGCAGCCGACATGCCCTCCCCACGACAGCGACATCGCGCGATGGTTCTACATTCCGCACCCAGACAGCTCCGATCGCGACACGGCATTGAAGCCTGCCGTCATAGAACGGTCGTCCGAACTCAGCAACGTTGGGTCGAGGGACCAAGACGTCGTCAGAGGAGTCGCCGTCCGACGGCCTGCATCGCCGCCCCGCTTCAGCCCCCTTTACGGGCGACCAGCAGCAACGCGTTAGGTCCGGTGCGGGACGGTAGAGGACAGACGGCGTAGATGGCCCGCGCGATGGCGTAGCTGACGGCGAGGGCGACGTGCCAGCTCACTTTCGGCGCGAAGAACAGCTTGGAGCAACGGATCGGAGTGACCTTGGCCATCCAGTAGATGAGCGCTTCGTGGCGACTCATCTCGACCGGCCGCACGTGGTCGGGCTCGAGCCCGAGCTCCCGCGCGAGCGCCTCCAGGGAGCCCTTGCTCCACCAGGTGAGGTGGTGCGGCGGCGCGTTGATGATGAAATTGGGGATCGTCGTGTTGGGCGAGGGCCAGAAGGGGACACCCAGGATCAGGCGACCGCCGGGTCTGAGGCATGCCACCATCGCACGGACGAAGCCGAGCGGGTCGGGCACATGCTCGATCACCTGGAAGGCGCAGACCACGTCGTAGACGGGCCCGCATTGCGCAGCGTGCTCCTCGACACCGACCGCGAGGACGGCCCCGTTAGGATCGTGTCCTCCGAAATGAGGATCGATCCCGGTGTAGCCCGCCTCAGGCACGTAGGCCCGGAACCCCCCGAGGCCGCAACCGACGTCGAGGATCCTGTCGCCGGGCAAGACCTGCGCGGCGGCCATCTGGAACTCGCGCCGGACGGTTTTCGGGCCGGTCAATTTCTCGTGTGCGCCGAGATGCTCGTAGAAGCGCTGGTAGAAGGCCGCGTCGCCCGCGATCGGCGGATCGAAGAACATGAGGCCGGTCGGGGATTCCCAAAGCCCGAGCCGCGGCCCCGCCGGCCGGAGCAGGTCGGCGACGTCGACGCGGCCGCCGTAGCGCCAGAGGTCGGCCAGAAAGCGCGTCGAGATCCATTGGACGTGACGGAAGGCCGGGCGCCGTGTAATCGGGCAGAGCGGCGCAGGCGGCATGCCGGCTTGAGACGATCGGCTCGGATCGGCAATCATGTTGGGTCTGTATGGGCTGATCTTCGCCTGGCTGGCGCAATTCGTCGTCGCGATGTGGTTCGCCTGGCGGTTCCCGAGGGACCTCGGTAAGCCACTCTCGCCCGAAAGTGAACCGCCGGTCGTCGTCGTGACCCCGGTGAAAGGGGCCGGCCCGGACCTCCCCGGTTTCGTCGCCCGCCTGCGCTCCTTTTCCTACTCGGACTACACGGTCGTTGCGGTGGTGGAATCAGAGGCCGACCCGGCCTTCGCCGTGCTTCAGGAGGCGGCGAGAGGGGAGGGCGCTCCGATGTCCGTCCTGGTCGCCGGATTGGCCGAGACCGAGGGCCAGAAGAACCACAATATCCGTCATGCCATCGCCCATCTCGGGCCGGATCCGCAGATCGTGGCCTTCGTGGATGCGGATACGCTGCCGCAGCGCGACTGGCTGACCCGCCTCGTCCGGCCGCTGGTGCGCGACCCCGACATCGCGGCCGTCACGGGCCACCGCTGGATCGTGCCCCGGGGGGACGACCTCCCGAGCGCCATCGTCGCAGCCGCAAATGCCTCGCTGCTGACGCTGCCGCGGCTGTGGAGCGTGTGCTGGGGAGGCACGCTCGCCATGCGGCGCGAGACGCTGGAGGCGATCGACCTGCGGAGAGGCCTGTCCGGGGCGGTCGTCGACGACGTCCTGATCACCCTGATCCTGCACGAGCACGGGCTTCGGGTCTTCACGCCGAAAGGGCTCGTCGTCATCTCACCGGTCGAGCATAGCTGGGCCTCGGCCTTCGCCTTCATCCGCCGGCAGCACATGTTCGTCCGCTTCTACCTGCCGGGCTCCTGGATCACGGCCCTCGTGATGCTGACGGGACCGATCCTGGCCGCGCTCGCGGCGGCAGCCCTCGCGTTCACGGGGGACCGGCTCGCGATAGCGGTCCTCGCGGCCGCGATCGGTCTCGGGCAACTGAGAGTGTATCTCCGGGCCCGGATCGCCAGACGGCTTTGGGGCCTCGACGGCGACGCCCTGAATGCCCGAACCCGGTTTGCCGAGCGGTGGCTTGCCCCTGTCTGGATCTGCTTTCACGCGGCGGCGGCCTGGGCTGCCGGATGGTCGCGCCAGATCCGATGGGCGGGGGTCGTCTATGAGGTGCGGGGCCGGAATGAGACTCGCATCCTGAGCCACGGTGGCAGACCGTCCGAGAGCGGCATGACGACTTGACGCACCCAAAGGGAACTCTGGCGCGAGATCAGGGTTTTACTGACAAGCCGGAACGGTCGGCAGTATGGCGAGGCATCTCATGATCGGCTGGGCACTGACTTTCCTGCTCGTTGCACTTGTCGCCGCCGTATTCGGCTTCGGCGGCATCGCCGGCAGCGCGGTCGAAATCGCGAAATTGATCTTCTTCGTGGCGGTCGTCCTCTTCGCCGTCTCGGCGGTGGTCGGACTGCTGCGTGGTCGCTCGCCGACGGTCTGACCCGGATCGCAACCGGTCGTGAAAACGCCGCCCGTCGGGCGGCGTCTTCGTATCCGGATGATCGGATCGCCAAGCGTCAGCCAGTCAACTGCAATGCCGCCCTCGTCATCTTGTCCGGACCCAGATCTTCGACATCATCGACGGCGAGGAGGCTGGCCAGCCGGGAGCGTGCGCGGTTGACGCGGCTCTTGATCGTGCCGACGGCGCATTGGCAGATGTTGGCGGCTTCCTCGTAGGAGAAGCCGGAGGCCCCGACCAGAAGCAATGCTTCGCGCTGGTCCGGCGGCAGCTTGGCGAGAGCCGTGCGGAAATCCTCGAAATCGAGGCGGGCGCCTTGCTCGGGCTGGGTCTTCAGGCGGCCGGCATAGGACCCGTCCGGATCTTCCACCTCCCGCCGCCGCTTCCGGTACTCGGAATGGAAGAGATTCCGCAGGATCGTGAAGAGCCACGCATTCAGATTGGTGCCGCGCTCGAACCGATCGATATGCGACAGCGCTCGGAGGAGCGTGTCCTGAACGAGGTCGTCCGCCCGATCGACTTGGCCGCAGAGGGAGATCGCAAACGCCCGGAGGCTCGGCACGGCGCCGAGAAGCGCGTCCCTGATTTCCGGTTCTGGGCTCACGAGCCGGTCTCCCGTCCGGCGGCCCCGATTCGGGAGAGAATCGCGGTGAGCCGGTCCGGGACGGGCTGGTCGGTCAATTCACCGTACATGGCGCGCAACTTGTCGCCGATCTGCGCCTGGATCACCCGATCGAGTCCCGGGCCCTGATCTCTCATTCCGATATGCGTCGAACCATTCATTACGGCCCTGGGATCGTTGTCGCCCCGTTTCGCCGAACCCGCCATGCCCACCCCAATCGAAACACGTTGTAAACAGCTTCTAACGCGGAGCTCAGGACGTCGGTTCCACCCAGCCTGGAACTTTTCCCTCGCTTGCGGGTTGGGCGCGGATTGTCTACCACCCGGCCCATTCCAAACCGGTCGCGTCCCCAGGGGCTCTGAATGTCACCAGCGCAACTCGTCGTGCAATATCTCCCGTATTTGCGGCGTTACGCGCGGGCGCTGACGGGGAGCCAGCTTGCGGGCGACGCTTATGTGGCAGCCACGCTCGAGACGCTGGTGAGCGATCCTGCCACGATCGGCGCCGACGCCAACGTCAAGGTCGCGTTGTTCCGCGTCTTCACCCGGATCTGGAATTCGCTCGCCGTGAACGGCGAGAACGAGCCCGTCATCCGCGATCTTCCGGCCGAGGTGAGGCTCGGGCAGATCACGGCGCTGCCGCGTCAGGCCTTTCTGCTGTCCAGCCTCGAAGGCTTCTCCGAGGAGGAGGCGGCGATCATCCTGGACGCCGGCGTGGACCGTGTCCGCGAATTGGTGGACGAGGCGGGACGCGAACTCGCGGCCGATATCGCGACCGCTATCATGATCATCGAGGACGAGCCGCTCATCGCGATGGATCTCGAATCCCTCGTCGAAGGGCTCGGTCACAACGTCACCGGCGTTGCCAGGACGCGCAGCGAAGCGGTCGAGCTTGCCGGGCGCAAGCGCCCCGGCCTGATCCTTGCCGACATTCAGCTGGCGGACGGAAGTTCCGGGCTGGATGCCGTGAACGATCTCCTGGCCACCTTCGAAGTGCCGGTGATTTTCATCACGGCCTATCCCGAGCGGTTCCTCACCGGCGAGCGTCCCGAGCCGGCCTTCCTGATCGCCAAGCCGTTCCAGCCCGCCAACGTGTCGGCCGTGATCAGCCAGGCGCTGTTCTTCCAGCAGGCCGCGCGGCGCCGCGATCACGCCGACGCGTAGTCCCACGAACGGCAAACGTCCAAGGAACCGCGAGGCCCTTTCCAAGTTGATCCTCTGCCTTCTGGCGCGGAGGACCTCATGGTCCGCGATCGTTCGAGCCTTGCTGTCATCGCGCTCGCCTCGGCTGGGCTCGCCTACATCGTTGCCCCTTCAGGCCTGGGCGCCGCCGCCAAGGAGGCTGGCAGCGGTGGTCCCGTGGTCGCAACGACGATCGAGACACCTCGACAGATGACGCTTACCGCGACCGGCTCCGCGTCGGGAAACAAGGGCGCGGCTGAGCCTTCCGCCCCGGTTTTGATCCGGCACGCGGCGCGGATTGCTCCCAAGGATACTAAGCGGGTCAAGGTCCCGGTCGGTTGCGAGCGGGTCATCAGCGGGTTGGTCCGCTCCGCCATGGCCTCTCAAATCGCGCGGTGCGTGACCTGAGAAGGCGCGGTCGTCCGGAGCCGACAGGTCGTTTGACGGTCGGCACTCCTTACCGCCATGCGTGATCCTCTGCCAACGTCCTCAACGTTTTCGGCTCCCCAGTTGGCACCAGGAAAAGGGCGTGATCGCAAGGAGATCACGCCCTATTGGTGCCCGCCCATTTGGGGCAAAAGTTAGCATCCGCTTATCGCAGAAACGGCAGCGATAGCGGGAATGTTCCGAGGCTTGACGCGATTGTTCTTCCGAGTTTTGTCTCAGAAGCCATCGTCGCCGGGATGTCTCGGCGGGCCGGACGCCTGGCCACCTTTTCGACCCGCCTCGGAGGCCAAGCCGCGATCCTGAGAGAAGGAACGCTTCTCCGCCGGAACGCTGCGGCCACCTTTGCTCGCGATCTCACGTTGACGATCTTCATCCATCGACGCGAAACCTCGCGTCGAGCCGAGATGACCTTTCGGCATCTTGTTCTCCTGTCCTGGCTATGGACCGACAACCGCCAAGCTGAATCCTTGGTTCCGCTCCGGTGACCAAAACAAGTCGGTTCGAAGCAAGTCGTTGGGGCGAAACATTGACTTTTCGGCGCAGCGCCCGCATATGCGGCTCACAGCGTCAGCGCTCGGAACTCGAGACGCTTGAGAGGGGCTGCGTGACGGTACCCGCGTTCAGCGCGGCCCGGCCCCATCTTCATTCGCTTCATCGTCGGTGCACCCCATCACGCGGGTGCCCTCTCCGAGACGGCGCCGCTCCGGCTATCGATGCCCGGCGCCTGGTTGAAAGATCCCATCCTTGTCGAACTTTGAACAATTCGGCCTCGCGGCGCCGATCCTGAAGGCGCTTGCGCAGGAGGGCTATGTCACGCCCACGCCCATCCAGGTGAAAGCCATCCCGGACGTCATGGCCGGGCGCGATCTCCAAGGCATCGCCCAGACGGGCACCGGCAAGACCGCCGCCTTCGCTCTGCCGATCCTGCATCGTCTGGCCGAGACGCCGACGCGGCCGCAGCCACGCGGGTGCCGCGTTCTCGTCCTCAGCCCTACCCGTGAGCTCGCGAGCCAGATCGCCGAGAGCTTCCAGACCTACGGCCGCCACCTCCGTCTCTCGACCACGGTCGTCTTCGGCGGCGTGCCGATCGGGCGCCAGCAGCGCGCCCTGATGGGCGGCGTCGACGTCCTGGTCGCGACGCCGGGTCGCCTGCTCGACCTGGTCGACCAGCGCAGCCTCTCGCTGCGCGATGTCGAGATCCTGGTCCTCGACGAGGCCGACCAGATGCTCGATCTCGGCTTCATCCACGCGCTCCGGCGCGTCGTGACGCTCGTCCCGAAGAAGCGCCAGACGCTGTTCTTCTCGGCCACGATGCCGAACGCGATCGAGTCGCTCTCGGCTCAGTTCATCTCGGATCCGGTCAAGGTCTCCGTGGCGCCGGTCGCGACCACGGCCGAGCGCGTCGAGCAGACGGTGATGTTCGTCTCGACCGGCGACAAGGCGGCGCTTCTGCGGACGGTGCTGTCGGACGAGGCGATCGAACGCGTGCTCGTCTTCACCCGCACGAAGCACGGGGCCGACCGTGTCGTGACCCAGCTCGGGCGAAGCGGCATCCCGGCCTCCGCCATTCACGGCAACAAGAGCCAGGGCCAGCGTGAGCGCGCACTTGGCGACTTCAAGGAGGGGCGCTGCCGCGTCCTCGTCGCGACCGATATCGCGGCGCGCGGCATCGACGTCGATGCCGTTTCGCACGTCATCAATTTCGATTTGCCGAACGTGCCGGAAAGCTACGTCCACCGGATCGGGCGGACCGCCCGGGCAGGGGCCGCCGGCCAGGCGATCTCCTTCTGCAACGGCGACGAGCGGGCCTATCTCCGCGATATCGAGAAGCTGACCCGCCAGAAGATCCCGGTCGCGCCGCTCCCGTCCGGCTTCGCCGCCGCGAAGGCGGAAATGCCGGCCATGGTCGACGAGCCCCGGGGGGCCGCGCCGCATTCGCGCGGCGGCAATGGACGCGGCGCCCCGCGTCCCGCCGGCCAGGGCCGCCCGCCGGCCCGGAAGGACAGCTGGGCGCCGAACCTGCGGGGCGAGTCCCAGCCGCAGCGGCAGCGCTCACAGGGCGGCCAGGCGAACGGCGGGTCGCAGGACAGCCCCCGCCGCGACGGCCAAGGTGCCGGCCGGGGGCCGTCCTCGCGTCCGGCCCGCCCGGCGGCTTCGCCCGGGCAGGGCGGCGCCGAGGGCCGCAGCGTCGCCTGGCTCGACCGCGGCGGTCGCTGACGCCAGGGCTCAGAGCGGTCAGCTCTGTTTCTGCCGGGTTGCGCCCCGGCAATCAGCCCGACAGGGCTGTACCCCAGAGCCAAGTCCACGTGCCGCGCGATCCTCGCGGCGGCTTGGTCATGTCGGCCGCGTGAGACTGGGGACAGGCAATGGGCGATCGACCCGATTGCAGCGGCCGGGATCCTCCCGGTTTCTCCGATGCAAGCTCTTCGGGTCCGGAAGCCGGCAGCATTTCGATCACCGACAGCCTTTACGGCGATAGCCGTACGGGGACGGCGCTGGCAGCGGTTCGTCAGCCTGCCGAGCTTCGGTCACGACGACAGCGCGGGCGGGAGAGCTTCTCCGAGACGCGCCAGGTCTCCTGGTTCGAGAAGATGTCGGGGGCGATCGGGCGGTGTGCTGGCCGGCCTCGCGCTCGTCGTGGTCACGGCGGTAATGCAGGCGGACAACCGGACGTGACCTGGATCATCCGGCTGGTCGCCACGATCCTCATGGGGGTCGGCTTCGCGATGGTGCTCCGGCCGATCGCGGTGGTCGGCGACATCGTCCCGATCGTCGGCAGCTTGCTCGGCGCCGGGACGGTGCTCGCCGCCTTCGCGCTGACGGCCGTGCTGGCGCCGCTGGTCGTGGCGATCGCCTGGCTTTTCCATCGCCCGCTCGTATCCGTCGGCATCCTGGTGGCGGGCGTTGCGATCATCTACGGGGTGAGGTGGCCGTCGAAGCAGCGCCGTGGGGCGCAGGCGGTCACCGGGCGAGCAGGCTTGCGCCCGGCAACCTGACGGGAGCGCCGGATGGGGCGGGAGATCGCGTATTACTTCACGCTCGGCTCCCCTTGGGCCTATCTCGGCTATCCCCTCCTGACCGAGATCGCGGCCCGGCACGGCGCCGCCATCCTGTACCGGCCGATGCCGGTCCGTCGCGTCTTCGACGAGACCGGCGGCCTGCCCCTGCCGCGACGGCATCCGGTGCGGCAGCTTTACCGGCTGGTCGAGCTGCAGCGCTGGCGCGAGCGGCGCGGCCTTCCGCTGAACCTCGCGCCCAGACACGCTCCGTTCGATGCGACCCTAGCGGATGGCTGCGTCGCGGCCCTTCTCGCTGCCGGCCGCGATCCCGGCCCCTTCATCCGAGCTGCGGGTGCCGGCTTCTGGGCCGAGGATCGCAACCTCGCCGAGCCGGAAACGATCGCGGCGGTTCTAGGCGAGGCCGGCACGAGCGATCCTGGCCAAGTGCTGAAAGCGGCCCGGGCAGAGGCCGCCATCGGACTCTACGAGGCCAATTTTGCGGCAGCCCTGGAAGCCGGCGTCTTCGGCGCCCCCACCTATTCGCTCGACGGCGAGCTGTTCTGGGGCCAGGACCGGCTCGAATTGCTGGGCGAGGCGCTGCGGAGCGGGCGCCCGGCCTACCGGCCGGATTAGGGCTTCAAGGCTCGTCTTCTGCCTCCGCCCCGCAAAGCGAGGCCTCGAAGGACCCACTACGGCCCACCAGCTCAGTGATACGGGTCGGCGGCGTCCCGCATGCCGTCGCCCATGAAGGAGAAGGCGAGGACGACCAGCACCACGGGCAGGATCGGCAGCAGCAGCCAGGGGTGGAGCTGCACGGCTGCGAGGTTCTGGGCCTCGTTCAGGAGCACGCCCCAGCTCGTTACCGGAGGCCGGAGCCCGAGACCGAGGAAGGAGAGCGCCGTCTCGCCGAGGATCATCGACGGGATAGACAGGGTCGCCGACGCGATCAGGTGGCTCATGAAGTTCGGGATCAGGTGGCGGGCGATGATCCGGGTCTTCGACGCGCCCATGAGTTCGGCGGCCCGCACGAAATCCTCTTCGCGCAACGCCAGCAGCTTCGATCGCACCGCTCGAGCGAGACCCGGCCAGTCCAGCATCCCGAGGATGATGGTGATGCCGAAGAAGACGAGGATCGGGCTCCAGTTCGGCGGCAGGGCGGCCGAGAGCGCGAGCCAGAGCGGCAGCTCCGGCAGCGAGCGCAGGATCTCGATCATCCGCTGGACGACGTTGTCGACCCAGCCGCCGAGATAGCCGGCGAGCCCGCCGAAGAAGAGGCCGAGCGTGAACGACACGGCGATGCCGACGAGACCGATCGTGAGCGAGATCCGCGCCCCGTAGATGATGCGCGAGAACAGGTCGCGTCCGAGCCGGTCGGTGCCGAACAGGAAGGCCGTGCCGCCCGTGGGCGGGCACATCAGATGCACCTTGGCCGGGATCAGGCCCCAGAGCTCGTAGGCGTCACCCTCGCAGAAGAAGCGGAGCGGCTGCGGCTTCGTGCGGTCCACCACATAATCGCGCCGGAAGGTCTCGAGGTTGAAGGTGAAACGGTACGGATAGACGAAGGGGCCCACGAAGCCGCCGTCGTGGAACAGGTGCACCGGCTGCGGTGGCGCGTAGATGAAGTCGCCGTCGCGCTTCGTCTGATTGTGAGGCGCCACGGCCTCGACGATCGGGACGAGCGCATAGAAGAAGAGGAGCAGATAGGCCGCCGCGACCGCCACCTTGTGCCGCTTGAACTTCCACCAGGTCAGCCGCCAGGCGGAGGCGCGGTAGAAGCTGTCGCTCTCCGCGCCGCCGGGCTCCGTCGCGCCGGGATCGAACGGGGCGTCGTCGACGAAATGGCCCGGCCGGCTCGCCAGAAGCGCGCTCATCGCGCCTCGCCCCCGAGCCGGATGCGGGGGTCGAGCATCGCCAGCAGCAGGTCCGAGATCAGCATCCCGACGACCGTCAGCATGGCCACGAACATCAGGATGAACCCGGCCAGGAACTGGTCCTGGCTCTTCAGCGCCGCGAGCAGGATCGGCCCGACCGTCGGCAGGCTGAGAACGAGCGAGACGAGAACCGAGCCCGAGATCAGATGCGGCAGGAGGTTGCCGATGTCGGCGATGAAGGGGTTCAGCGACATCCGGAACGGATATTTCAGGAGCGCGCGCGTTTCCGGCAGGCCCTTCGCCTTGGCGGTCACGTAATATTGCTTGCCGAGTTCATCGAGGAGATTCGCCCGCATGCGGCGGATCATGGCCGCCGTGCCGCCGAGCCCGATGACGAGCGTCGGCACGATCAAGTGCGACATCAGCGACTGGATCTTCGGCCAGGTCCATGGCTGGCCCGAATACTTCGCGTCATAGAGCCCGCCGATCGATATCCCCATCCAGCGATTGGTGTAATAGAGGAGGATCAGCGCCAGCAGGAAGCTGGGGGTCGCGAGGCCGATATAGCCGATGAAGGTCGCGATGTAGTCGCCGACGGAATATTGCCGCGTCGCCGAGTAGATCGCGATCGGGAT
>NZ_CAXTAZ010000045.1:0-41701 GCF_964242715.1 uncultured Enterovirga sp. | reverse complement strand
GCGCGCCCGATCGCGCACATCTGCTGCTCGCCGCCCGACGTGTAGCCGGCCATCGCAGAGCGCCGCTGCCGGAGCCGCGGGAAGGTCTCGTAGATGATGTCGAGGTCGCGCCGTATCGCGGCGTTGCCGTCGCGCCGCGTGAACGCGCCCGTGAGCAGGTTCTCCTCGATCGTGAGGTGGCCGAAACAGTGGCGGCCCTCGAGCACCTGGATGCAGCCGCGACGCACGACCTCGGTCGGCGAGAGCCGGTCGACCCGCTCGCCCGAAAAGGTGATCGAGCCTTTCGTGACGTCGCCCCGTTCTGCCCGAAGGAGGTTCGAGATCGCCTTCAGCGTCGTGGTCTTGCCCGCGCCGTTCGCCCCGAGTAGGGCGACGATGCCGCCCTGCGGCACCGTGAGCGAGACGCCTTTCAGGACCAGGATGACGTGGTCGTAGACCACCTCGATGTTGTTGACCGACAGGATGGTGTCGGTCGCGGGGACGGGCGCGATGGCTGCCAACCCGCTCATGCCGGGGAAGACCGGCACCCAGCCCCGACCGTCCTGCTGGGTCCCGGCTTGCGCCGGGGTGAGCGGGAACGAGGCATGGCCTTCACGTAGCGCCTCACGACCTCTTGTCGCAGGCCTCGGCGCGCTTCGGCCAGCCCGAATTCTTTTCCTCGTAATCCTTCGCGGCCGCGTCCTGGAGCGGCTGCACCTTTTCCGTCAGGGGGGTGATCGGCTCGGTCACTTTCACGTATTTCTGGCCGTCGAATTCCTGGATGAAGGCGGCCTTGTGCCCGTTATGGTCGCTGCAGCTGAGCTTGATCGGATCCGCGAAACCCTCGAATCCGAGTTCCTTCAGGCGCGCCGCCGAAAGGTCCATGCCCTCGAGGCCACGCCGCACGTCCTCGCCCGTGACCATCTTCTTGCCGGTGATCTTCTGCGCCTGCGCGATCCCCTCGGCGATGAGCAGCGAGTTGTAGACGCCTCGGTTGTAAAGGACCTCGCCGACACTCTCCTTCGGTGTCTGGCTCCCGGCCTTGCCGATCACATGCTTCTGGATGTCCCGGATCGCCGGAAAGTCGGCGCTCGCGGCGTGCCAGTTCAGCGTCTTGAAGCCCTTCGCCCCGGCGCCGGCTCCCCGCGCGTCCTCCTCGGACGGCCACCAGACCGAGATGAACTTCGCCATGTTGTAATTGACCTTCACGGCCTCCTTGATGGCGGTCGGGTTCAGCGCCCCCCAGCCGTACATCACCATGTAGTCGGGCCGGTCACGGCGGACGCCGAGCCATTGCGACGACTGGTTCTGCATCTCGGTCGCGGCGACCGGGTACATCTTCAATTCTAAGCCGTAATCCTTGGCCAGCGTCTCGAGCAGCGGGATCGGCTCCTTGCCGAAGCCGGCATCGAGATAGATGTAGCCGATCTTCTTGCCCTTGAGCTTGTCGAGCCCGCCCTCCTGGCTGGCGATATACTTGATGATCATCGACGCGCCGTCCCAATAGGTGTTGGGCGGGTTGAAGATCCAGGGGAAGCGGGTGCCGTCGGCGGAGGCGGACAGGCCGTAGGCCATCGACAGGACCGGGATCTTGTCGACGGCGGCCTTCGGGATCAGCGGCAGCGTGATGCCGGTCGACCAGGGATTGACCATGACGGGCTTCTTGCCCTTCACGGCCTCGTAGCATTCGACGCCCTTCTTGGTGTCGTAGCCGGTCTCGCATTCCTCGATGATCAGCTTGACGCCGCCGATACCGCCATCACGCTCGTTCAGCATGGTGAGGTAGTCGCGCATGCCGTTCGCGATATGCGTGCCGGAGCCGGAGAACGGGCCGGTGCGATACGTGAAAAGGGGAACGTAGATCCCCTCCTGTGCCGGGGCCGGGACAGAGCCTGCGGCGAGCGCGGCGGCCACGACGCCGAGGGCGAGGGCACGTTTCAGCATCAGATCCTCCCGGATATTCATCTGGCCGCTTGGGGCCTTATGCTTCCTCTGCCGCAGTTTCCCGACGAGGTCACGTCGGCGGAGCGCCCGACTTTAGTCGACGCCGCTCAATAGGGGAACGGCCAGACCCTGAGCTTCTGCTTCGCCGTCTGCCACAATCGCGCCAGCCCATGCGGCTCGGCGATCAGGAACACGATGATGAGCGCGCCCACGATCATGAAGGTCAGATGCTCCACGGAAGAGGGCTGGATGTGGATCCCGATCGCGGGGAGAAACGACTTGAGGGCGATCGGCAGAAGGTAGATCAGGCCGGCGCCCAGGAAGGAGCCGAGGAGCGAGCCGAGCCCGCCGATGATCACCATGAACAGGATGGTGAAGGACAGGTTGATCGAGAACACGTCCGGCTCGGCCGAACCGTACCAGAGGAAGACGAGGAGCGCGCCGGCCACGCCGCAGATGTAGGACGAGACCGCGAAGGCGAGGAGCTTCGTCGGCAGGAGCCGGATGCCGATGAGCTCGGCCGCGATGTCCATGTCCCGGACGGCCATCCACATCCGGCCGATCCGGCCGTGCACCACGTTCGAGACGAGGAGCGTGAGGAGCGACACGATCGCGAGCACCACGAGGTAGCGCAGGGACGGGGAGGCGTTCGGTCCCGTGATGGCCATGCCGAAGGCGGTGCGGGTCGGCACCTCGATCGCGCCCGACACGTTGTTGTTGTAGAGCCAGGGCACACGCTGGAAGGCCCAGGACAGGAAGAACTGCGCGGCCAGCGTCGCGACCGCGAGGTAGAAGCCCTTGATCCGGAGGCTCGGCAGTCCGAAGACGAGACCGACGAGGCTCGAGAACAGCCCCGAGGCGAAGATCCAGACGATGATGTTCACGTCGGGATAGAAGGTCGTCAGCTTGTAGCAGGCATAGGCCCCGACGCCCATGAAGCCCGCCGTGCCGAGCGACAGAAGCCCCGTATAGCCGACCAGAATGTTGAGCCCCGTCGCCGCGAGCGCGTAGATCAGGAACGGGATCAAGACGACGTTGAAGAGGTAGGCGCTGCCTGTCAGCGGCAGGACCACGAAGGCCACGAACAGGATGATGGCCATCCCGATCCGGTCTTCCCGGAGCGGAAACACGGCCATGTCGGCCGCGTAGGCGGTCTTGAACTGTCCGGCATCGCGGTAGAACACCTGCTGTCGCTCCCGGGCGCCGCGGCCACGCCCCCTCGTCTGCCACGTGCGAGCTTTGCCGCCCAGCCCGCCCGAGGGTCAACCGCGACTTGAGGCGGAGCCGGCCCGGCCTATGCTACGGATCTCCACGCCCACATTCACCGTCACCGAGGCCCCATGCTGCTCGAGACCGATCCCGCCCGCGCCTTCGTTCCCTACCCGCCGGCCAAGGTGGCCGGGGTCGAAACGGGGCCTCTCGCGGGCCTCACCTTCGCGGCCAAGGACCTCTACAACGTCGCGGGCTACCCGACGGGCGGCGGGTCGCCGGCCTTGCTCGCGCTGTCCGGGATCAAGACCCGGAACGCAAAGGCGGTGCAGATGCTGCTCGATGCGGGAGCCCGCTTCGTCGGCAAAACGGTGACGGACGAGTTCGCCTTCTCGATGAACGGCAAGAACGCGCATTTCGGCACGCCCGTGAATGGCGGCGCGCCCGACAGGATCCCGGGCGGCTCATCCTCGGGGTCAGCCTCCGCCGTGTCGAATGGGTTGTGCAACACGGCGCTCGGCTCGGACACGGGCGGATCGGTCAGGGCGCCGGGGTCGCATTGCGGGCTCTACGGCATCCGGCCGAGCCATGGCCGGATCAGCCTGGACGGCTGCCTCGACCTCGCCCCCTCCTTTGATACCTGCGGGTTCTTCGCCCGCACGCCCGACGCGTTCTCGCGGGTCGCCGAGGTGATGCTCGGTCCGGACCCGCAGCCGCTTCCCGAACGGCCCCGCCTCATCCTCGCCGCCGACATCTTCGCGATG
The DNA here is from genome assembly GCF_964242715.1 of uncultured Enterovirga sp. Classification (NCBI taxonomy): domain Bacteria; kingdom Pseudomonadati; phylum Pseudomonadota; class Alphaproteobacteria; order Hyphomicrobiales; family Methylobacteriaceae; genus Enterovirga; species uncultured Enterovirga sp. The sequence goes on along the minus strand of NZ_CAXTAZ010000045.1, from coordinate 37,805 downwards.
TTGGACACCGAGGTCCGGGCGGTGCTGGCCCCTATCGTGAAGCGGATCGAGGGCCTGTTCGGCGAGGCCCGGCTGGTCGAGTCTGCACGGGGGGGCTTCGAGCCGCTCTATTGGGCCTTCCGACGCCTACAGGGTCGTGAGGCCTGGATCACGGACGGGCCCGTCATCGAGCGCTACCGGATGCCGCTCGGGACCGGGGTCGCCGAACGCTTCGCCTATAGCCGCGACGTTACGGATCACGAGGTCGCGGACGCGGAGCTTGTCCGGACGGCATATCGGTCCGAGATGCAGGACCTGCTCGGCTCGGACGGACTGATGATCCTGCCGACGATGCCGGACGTCGCGCCGCTCCTCACCTCCAGCGAAGACGAACTCGAGAGCTACCGCAACAAGGCCATCAACATGCTGTGCCTGTCCGGCCTCTCCGGCGTGCCCCAGATCACGATGCCGCTGGCCTCCCGGCTCGGCGCGCCCCTCGGCATCTCGATCGTCGGACCGGCCGGCTCGGACCTCAGCCTGGTCCGGCTCGCGACACGCATCGCGTCGGCCTGCTGAGGCGGCCTTCGACGGACGGAACGGACGCCGGGAGCCAGAGTTCGATCCCGGTGCAGGACCGGGCGGTCCGGGAGGGTCTCAGAACCATGACGGTGCGGGTCTTTCCGGAGCGGCCGCGGGTCGCCGTCGCTGCGAACTGCATCCTGGGCGAAGGACCGATCTGGGACCCGCGCTCGGCGACCCTCTATTGGGTCGACATCGACGGCGGGGCGCTCTGGTCGTGGCAGCCGGACGGCGAGGCCGAGGCGCAACGGCGCCTGGTCGGCGAGCGGGTCGGCTTCGTTCTCCTCACACCCGATCCGGACCAACTGGTCTTGGGCCTGAAAACGGGCCTGGCCCGCCTCCGTGTCTCGGGGGGCGCGCCAGAGATGATCCTCAGCCCCGAACCCGATCTCCCGGGCAACCGCCTGAACGACGCCGGAGTGGGGCCGGACGGCTCGGTCTATCTCGGCACGATGAACGATACCGAGCGGATGCCGACCGGATCCTTCTATTATTGGTCGGAGCGGGGCCTTTCCCGCTTCGGCGGACATGCGATCGTGACCAACGGGCCGACGGTCGATCCTGTCCGCGGCGTCCTCTATGCCGCGAATACCTCGGAGGGGCATGTCTACCGGCACGCGATCGGGCCTGACGGCAGGCCGGGTCCGGCCGAGGATTTCGTGACGTTCCGGCCGGGGGACGGACATCCGGACGGGATCACGGTCGACGCGGAGTCCCATGTCTGGATCTGCCATTTCGGGGGCAGCCGCATCACGCGTTTTTCGCCGGAGGGCGAGCCCGTCCTGATCGTGCCGGTGCCGACCGCCCAGGTGACCAAACTGGCCTTCGGAGGCCCGGATCTCGCGACCGCCTATGTGACGACCGCGGCGCGGGACCGCGACCGCGAGACCGACCCCATGGCGGGCGACCTCTTCGTCTTCGAGCCCGGCATTCGGGGAATCGCGGCGGAACCCGTCCGGGTCGGACTGCGATGAGCGTCCGGCCCTTCGGCCGGGCGGGCGACCAGGAGGTCGTCGAGGTCACGCTCGCGGCTGACGGGATCGAGGCGAAGATCATCACCTGGGGCGCGGTCCTGCGCGACCTCTCCGTGCCCGGGAGAGCGGCGCGACAACGGGCCGTCCTCGGCTGGAACCGGCTCGAGGATTACGTGGCCTCGCCGGCGAATTTCGGCGCGGTCGTCGGGCGTTACGCGAACCGCATCGGGCAGGCCCGCTTCCGGCTCGGCGGCCGCGAGTTCATCCTCGTGCCGAACGAGAACGGCCACGCATTGCACGGCGGCCCCGCTGGCTTCGGGCGGCGGGTCTGGTCGCTCGTGTCGCACGATACGCGGCGGGCACATCTGGCGCTCGTCTCGGAGGCCGGGGACATGGGATATCCTGGCCGGCTGCATGTCTTCGCGACCTACGAAATCGCCGCGCCCGCGATCTTGCGGCTCTCGCTTCAGGCCTTCGCCGACGAGCCGACGCCCGTGAACCTCACGAGCCACACCTATTTCAACCTCGACGGCTCGCCGGATGCCCGGGATCACCGACTGGAACTGGCGGCCGACTTCTTCCTGCGGACCGATGCCGAACTGATTCCGACGGGCGAGGTCGCCTCGGTGGCCGGAACGCCGTTCGACTTTCGCCGAGAGCGGCCGATCCGGCATCCCGGCCCCGCCTTCGACCTCGACGCTCTTCTGGTGATCCGGCGCGAGCGGGCCGCCGAGGCGTTTCTGGCCAAGGCCGCCAGACTGTCGTCGCCCGTGTCCGGCGTCGCCATGGATCTCTGGACCACGGAGATCGGCCTGCAGGTCTATGACGGCAACCAGATCAGCGACGTCGCGTCAGGTCTCGATCACCAACCCTACAGACGCAATGCCGGGATCGCGCTCGAGACGCAGCGTTTCCCGAATGCTCCGAATCATGCCCATTTTCCGGCCTGTACCCTGAGGACGGGTGAGGTCTCCCGCCAGGTAACGGAGTGGCGGTTCTCGCTCGCTGGGCCGTGACCCCCACGGTGTGTGCCGCCGCACGGTCGCCGGCTTTGCCAAATGCAACAACCATCCCCGAAGGTCCGTGAGAGGCCTCGGAGAGCAGGATGCGTGGTCTCGTCAAGATCGCCTGTCTGAGTGCAGCACTGGCGGTCGCGCTGGTCACGGCGACGGAGAACCGGGATCCGCCCGGCGGGCGCCGGTCGTCGAAGGGTGATCGCCTCGACGTCAATAAGCCGGTCGACGGCAGGAAAGCGTCCCGGCCGAAGTGGACGGTCTTCGCGGCAGGGAGCCCGGACGCAGAGTTCCAGCCGGGCCGGGTCGCTGTTACGGCCGAGGGCCGGGACGTGGAGCGGTTCCTGGCTGTACCCGGGCGAATGCCTGATCCGCTTTGAAACAATGCACGACATCATGCCGAAATCGTTTTTGAACCATTCCTAAGAAGCGGCGTTTCTCCTGTCAGTGCCGCCCCCTTGTTCGGGAGCCCGTGATGCCTCACCTCGACGCCAATGCTCTCCTGACCGACGCCGAAGGTATGGACTTCTTGCGGGACGTCCTGGAGGTTCCGGCTGCTGCGCCTCTCAACTGGAAGGCATTCGAGGTCCGGCCCAGCGGTTCCGCCCATTCAATGGGCTTCGAGCCTCAGCCGGCGCGCCTGCGTGAATTCTGCTGGGAACACGAGGCGGCCTGACTCAGGTCGGCGAACGGTCGATTGCCAAGCGGCCTAGACCCCGAGATACGCCTTTCTGACATCCGTGTGGTCCAGGATCTCCTGAGCGGACCCCGAGATGACGACGCGGCCGGTTTGTAGCACGTAGCCCCGGTCGGCGATGGCCAGGACCTCGGAGAGGCGCTGCTCGACGATGAGGATTGTGGTCCCGGCGGCCCGGATGGTCACCACCGCGTCGAAGATTTCGTCAACGAGTTTTGGCGCGATACCCTGTGATGGCTCGTCGAGCATGAGCAGGCGAGGGCGGGTCATCAGGGCCCGGGAGATCGCCAGCATCTGCTGCTCGCCCCCAGACAGGGTCTCGGCCCGCTGTTGAAGCCGTTCCTCGAGGCGCGGAAACAGCCGGAAGACACGTTCAAGCGGCTCGTGGCGGTCGGCTTGGCCTCGGAACAGATATGAACCGAGCCGAAGGTTGTCGCGGACCGACAGGCGCGGGAAGAGCCGCCGGTTCTCCGGGACGTAGGCGATGCCGGCCTTCGTGATGAGGTGACCGGGGCGTGTCTCGATCCGCTCCCCGTCGAAGCTGATCGAACCGGAGCGCGAGCGCTCCGCGCCGGCGATGGATTTCAACAAGGTCGACTTGCCGGCGCCGTTCGCGCCGGCCACCGCCACGATCTCGCCCTCGGCCACATCCAACGAGATACCCTGGATCGCGACGAGGCCCTGATAGGCCGTCGTCAGGTCACGGACTTCAAGCAGCACGGCGACGGTCCCCGAGATAGGCCGAGATCACGCCCGGATCGACGGCGACCTCGGCCGGTTTGCCATGGGCGAGTTCGCGGCCGAGATGGAGGACGAAGGCCCGGTCGACGAGCGGCATGACGATCTCCATCACGTGCTCGACCATCAACACCGTCACGCCGGTCTCCCGCACGCGGCGGACGAGTTCGACGCCACGCTGGGCCTCGGTCGGGGTGAGGCCGGTCATCACCTCGTCGAGGAGAAGCAGTTTGGGCTCCGTGGCGAGGGCGCGCGCCACCTCGAGCCTCCGCTTCTCCGGGGGAGTCAGGTCGCCCGCCGGCGCTCCGGCACGCGACGCGAGCCCGGCGAAGTCGAGTATCTCGGCAGCTTTGGCCCGGGCCCGCCCGGCCTGCGGATGCCGAACGAGCGCGCCGACCACGACATTGTCGAGCACGCTCATCGAATCGAAGCCCTTCACGACCTGGAAGGTGCGGGCGATGCCGCGCCGGCAGCGGTCCGGGGCCGAGAGGCCGGTGATGTCCTCGCCTTCGAAGCGGATCGTCCCGGAGGAGACCGGGATCGCTCCCGCAATAAGATTGAACAGGGTCGATTTCCCGGCCCCGTTCGGGCCGATCAGCCCGACGATCTCGCCGGCGCCGACCGCCAACGAGACCTCACTCACTGCCGTGAGGCCGCCGAAGCGGCGGGAGACCGTCTCGATGGACAGGAGGGGAGGGATCGCTTCGCTCCTCACGCTCGGGGCGCCCGGCTGCGGGAGAACAGGCTGACGAGGCCCTGAGGCCGGGCGAGAGCGATCACCATGATGAGGAGTCCGTAGACGATGAGGTCAATGCCCCGACCGGAGCCGCCGAGATAGGAGCGTGTGACCTCGGTCATCGGGATCAGGATGGCGGCCCCGAGGGCCGGTCCCCAGAGGGTGCCGATGCCGCCGAGGACGGCCGGGAGCGCCATCAGCAGCGAGAATTGGAAGGCCATCACGCTCTCGGGGTCGATATAGGAGACGAAGGCCGCGTAGAAAGAACCACCGACGGCGGTGAAGAAGGCCGAGACGGCGGACGCGGCCATCTTCGACTTGAAGATCATCACGCCAAGGCTCTGGGCTGCGTCCGCATTGTCCTTCACGGCCCGCCACCAATAGCCCCAGCGCGATCCCTCGATCACGAAGGTGACGAGCCAGGTCACGGCGAAGAGGCCGAGCGCGAAATAGATATAAGGCAGCTTGCTGCGTCCGAACTGGAAGCTCGCCCAGGAATCGCCGGTGAACGGCCATTGGATGCCGGTCGCGGCCCCGGCCCAGTCCCAGTTGTGAACGAGGAGCAGCCCCGCCTCCGCGATCACGATGGTCGCGATCGTGAAGTAATGGCCGGCCAGCCGAAACAGCTGATAGCCGAGCGCTAGCGCGATCACGGCTGCGATCAGCCCGCCGGCCACCATGCCGAACCAGGGCAGGATGCCGAGCTTCGTATAGAGGAGCGAGGTCGTGTAGGCGCCGATGCCGAAATACAGGGCGTGACCGAGCGAGATCTGCCCGCAATAGCCGCCGAGGATGTTCCAGCTCTGCGACAGCGCGGCGTACATCAGGGTGAGGACGATGACGTTCTGCGTGTAGACGTCCTTCACGAAGAACGGCAGGCTCGCGACCGCCACCAGGACAGCCGCGAAGAGGAAGAGTTCGGACCGTCTGCGCCGATCATGGGCGGAGGTGGTCTCGACGAGCGGACGGGGCAGGGCAGGGGCCGCCATCAGAGCGACCCGAACAGGCCGCGGGGCCGCACGAACACGACGGCGAGATACATCGCGTAGATCCCGACCGACTTCAGCGAGGGGGGCAGGACGAGAGCCGTCGCGGCCTCGACGAGCCCGACCAGGATCCCGGCCGCGAGCGCGCCGAAGACGCTGCCGAAGCCGCCGAGTGCCACCGTCACATAGGCGATGAGCGCGAATGGGGCGCCGACATCCGGGTGGATGTAGTAGAAGATCGCGAGCACGGCGCCGGCAAGGCCGACGAGCGCCGCCCCGAGCCCCCAGCCGAGCGTGAAGACGCGGTTCTTGTCGATGCCGACGAGGGCGACGGCTCCCGCATCTTCCCGGGTGGCCTCGAGCGCCTTGCCGAAATCGGTCCGGGAGATCAGCAGCCAGAGGCCGACGAAGGCCGCGACCGAGATCAGGCCGCCGACGAGTTGCGGCAAGGGCAGGAACACCCCGCCGAACGACACCGTCTTGCCGCCGAGGAGGCTGGACGGGACGATCCGGTAATCGGCGGTGAAGAGGAGCTGGGCGACGCCGCGGATGACGACGGCCAGCCCGAAGGTCGCGAAGACCTGGACCATGCCGATATTGGTCTTCGCCCGCATCGCGTATTGTACGACGCCGAGATAGGCCGTCGCCCCGACGACGAAGAGCGCGGCGACCACGAGGGGCGCCAGGAAGAGCGGATCGATCGCGAGGAGGAGAACCGCCCCGAAGGTCGCGTACATGGCGAGCATCAGGAACTCGCCATGGGCGAAGTTCACCACGTCCATCAGCCCGAAGATGAGCGACAGCCCGACCGCGATGAGCGCGTAGATCAGGCCCATGAGGAGGCCCGAGGCGAGCACCTGGATGACGATTTCGATGGTCATGGGAACAGGGTCCGCCTCGCCCCGCAAAGCGGGGAGAGGTCGAGTCGCACGTCAGTGCGACCGGGTGAGGGGCAAGGAAGCCCAACGCTCACGGGGAGTCTCATTCGCCCCTCATCCGGTTGCGCTGACGCGCAACTCGACGTCTCCCCGTCTCGGACGGGGAGAAGCAGGCCACCGATGCCTTCACGCCTTGCCCATCGGCCAAACGGCCTGCGCCACGGCGGCCTGTTCCGGGAACACGGTCAGGAACTTCGCGTCCTTGTATTGCAGCAGCACCGGGTCGGCGTCGTTGTTCTGACCGTTCTCGTCGAACTTGACCCGCTTCCAGGGCATGATCGTGCGCTCGCCGGAGATATCCGTCTGCGCCAGCGCGTCCCGGACCTTGGTGCCGTCGGTCGATTTGGCGCGGTCGATCGCGTCGGCGAGGATGAGGAGCGCCATGAATTCGCGCGCGGTGTTGTCGTTCAGGTCCTTGTTCGACTTCGACTTGAACATCGCGTTGACCTTGCCAACAAGCGGGCGTTTCGCCGCGAGGTCGAGCGAGAAGGAGCCGCGCGTGATCACGTTCTCGATCTGCTTGCCGACGGCGTCGTAGAGGGCCTGTTCGGAGAAGCCGGCCGCCTGGCAGAGCATGGCTTTGGGCTTGTAGCCGAGTTCGCTCATCGTCTTCACGAGCAGGATGCCGTCGGTCGTGTAGCTCGACGGCATCAGCACGTCGGCGTTGCCGGCCTTCAGCTGCTGCACCTCGGCGGTCAGGGAGGGGGTGTTCGCCCGGTACTTGATGTCCGAGACGAGCTTGTAGCCGCGTTCTCCGGCCAGCTTGCGTTGCACGTTCGACGAGTCGGTTCCGAAGATCGTGTCCTCGTAGAACAGGGCGAGCGTGTCGATCTTCTCGCCCTTCTTTCGAAGTGCGTCGAGGAAGTCGAACATGACGATCGAAAACATCTCGTCATGAGCGGCCGCCCGGAAAAAGTATTTGAGGCCGCGGCGATGCAGGCTCGGCGAGGAATTGTCCGCCGACATGAACGGCACGCCGTAGCGTTCGGCGGTCTGGCTGATCGTGGCCGCGACGGAGCTCTGGTAGCTGCCGATCAGGGCCGTGACCTTCTCCTGCGTGATGAGCCGTTCGGCCTCGGCCCGGCCCTTCTGAGGGTCGCCCTGGTGGTCGGCGAAGATCAGCCGGATCTTGGCGCCGCCGAGCCCCGACAGGCCGGCATCCTTGGCCAGCGGCAGGTCCATATCGGCCTGGGCGTTGTTGATGATCTCCACCGCCGTCTCGAAGGCGGTCTTGGCGTCGACGCCGATCTGCGCGCTCGCGCCGGATAGCGGGTAGAGCGCGCCGATCACGACTTCCTTGGTGGCCTGGGCGCGTGCCGCGCCGGACAGCGATGCAGCGGCAATCGCGGTAGCTTGGACAAACCTCCGACGTGACAGCATGGAATTCCCCTCTCCTGGACGCGTCCCGCACGTCCGTGCGGCGGGTTCGTCCTTCATTTCAACAGCCTCTGCACGCAATGCCAAGGCCTGCCGCATCGGCTCTCCAGAGACGAATGGCTCGGCTTTGTCAGGATCATGCTTCCCGGTGAACGGGCTATGCAAGAGCGGGGCCGAGCCACACCCGAGCCGACATGCCACGAGGTTGTGACGTGGATCGGCGGAACTGGCGTCCGCAGCCTGCGTTCCCGGCGCGATGCTTCCCTACACCATCGTGCTCGCTGGGCTTGGCGCGCTCATCCTGCTGACCGCCTGGCTCCCGATGGTGCTCCGTCGGATGCCGCTGTCCCTGCCGATCTTCTGCATCGCGGCGGGAGCCGGGCTCTCGTTCCTGCCGGGCGTGCCGCGGCTCACGCTCTCGACGCCGTTTGAACTGGCCCTCGTGGAGCGGGCGTCTGAATTCGTCGTGATCATCGCCCTCATGGGAGCCGGGCTGAAGCTCGATCGCCAGGTGGGCTGGGGGCGATGGATCCTGACGTGGCGCCTCCTCGGGATCGCGATGCCGCTCACCATCGCGGCGCTCGCCGTTGTCGGCTGGAGCATGCTGGGGCTCGGCGTTGCGAGTGCATTGCTTCTCGCTGCCGCCTTGGCGCCGACCGACCCGGTTCTGGCGAGCGACGTTCAGGTCGGCCCACCGAGCGAGGGAGGCGAAGACGAAACCCGCTTCGCGCTGACCTCCGAGGCCGGCCTCAATGACGGCCTGTCATTTCCGTTCGTGCTGCTGGCCATCGGTCTGGCGACGGAAGGTTGGGGCCCTCGGCAGTTCGGGGAATGGGCGCTCGTCGCCGTGGCCTGGAAGCTGTCGGCCGGGGTCGCCATCGGTTTCATCGTCGGACGCGCTCTCGGATGGCTGACATTTCACCTCCCGGTTCGCTCGCGCCTCTCGCGCTCCGGGGCCGGCTTCGTCGCGCTCGGCATCACCTGTTTCGCCTATGGCGTGACGGAACTGGCCCATGGCTACGGGTTCCTGGCCGTCTTCGTCTCCGCGCTGGCGCTGCGGGGAACCGAGCGTGATCACGACTTCCATCGCAAGCTGCACGACTTCATGGAGGAACTCGAGCGGTTGCTCATGATGGTGTTGCTCGTGATGCTCGGAGCGGCAGTCGCGGCGGGTGGCCTTCTCGCCGGACTGACTTTCGGCGGTGTCGTGTTCGCGCTGCTCGCGATCTTCGTCGTGCGGCCGGTGACGGGCTGGTTGAGCCTCGTCGGCTCGGGACGGCCCTGGAGCGAACGGGCCGTGATCAGCTTCTTCGGGATCCGCGGTCTCGGGACGATCTATTATCTCGCCTATGCGCTCGGGCATGCGTCGTTCGCGAATCCCGGCCTGATCCTGGCAACGGCGAGCGTCACGATCCTGCTGTCGGTTCTGCTGCACGGCGTGACCGTGACACCCATCCTCGCCATGCTCGATCGGCGGAGTGGGCGGGATACGGAGACCGCTCAGCTCGAGTTCAAGCTCGAGACCTAGGCGTCTCGGTTCGTCGGTCAGACGGAGACGGCAGACAACGCTTCCTCGAGATCCCGAAGCAGGTCGTCCGGGTGTTCGAGCCCGACCGAGAGGCGGACGAGACCCTCTCCGATCCCCATGGCGGTGCGCTCCTCGGGCTTGAAACGCTGATGCGTCGTCGTGGCCGGGTGGGTGACCAGGCTCTTCGCATCCCCGAGATTGTTCGAAATCAGGACGAGCCGGAGCGCGTTCAGGAACCGGAACGCGCCCGCCTTACCGCCCACGATCTCGATTGCGATCAGGTTCGAGGCCCCCGTCATCTGGCGTCGGACGAGCTCCGCCTGCGGATGATCCGGCCGGCCCGGATAGATCAGGCGCGCCACCCCCGGATGATCGGCGAGCCGGTCGGCGATCAGGCCGGCGCTGCGCGTCTGCCGCTCCACCCGGAGCGGCAGCGTCTCGAGGCTTTTCAGGAGAACCCAGGCATTGAACGGGGACATCGCCGGGCCGGTCTGCCGCAGGTAGGTCTGGACGTGCTTCTCGATGAAATCCTGTGACGACAGGATCACGCCCCCGAGGCAGCGGCCCTGCCCGTCGATATGCTTGGTGGCCGAATAGACGACGCAATCGGCCCCGAGTTCGAGGGGCCGCTGGTAGAGCGCCGTCGCGAAAACGTTGTCGACGACGAGTGTGGCGCCGGCCTGGCGGGCGATCCGGGCGACGCCTGCGATGTCGACGAGGTCGAGCGTCGGGTTTGCCGGGCTTTCCAGGAAGAAGGTCTTGGTCTCCGGCCGGACGGCCTTCTCCCAGGCCGCGAGATCGCGTCCGTCGACGAGGGTGGAGGCCACGCCGAATCTCGGCAGAAATTCCTCCACCACATAGCGGCAGGAGCCGAACAGCGCACGGGCGGCGACCACGTGGTCGCCGGCCCGGACCTGGCCCACCAGCGCCGCCGTCACCGCAGCCATTCCGGTCGCGGTCGCGCGAGCCGCCTCGGCCCTCTCGAGCGAGGCCATGCGGGCCTCGAACATGGCGACTGTCGGGTTCGAGAAGCGGGCATATTGATAGCCCGGATCATCGCCGGTGAATCGGCGTTCAGCCTGTTCGGCGCTCGCGTAGACATGCCCCTGAGTGAGGAAGAGGGCTTCCGAGGTTTCCCCGAATTCGGAGCGAAACGAGCCCTCGTGGACGAGCCGCGTCTCGAGATGGCGATCAGGTCGAGCGAGAGGGTCGGTCATGGTCGGAAGTTGTGGGCTGCCCGCGGATGCGCCAAGCTGCATGTCCCTGAGTCATACGATTGTTTAACAAACCGTCAAGCCATGCAGGCAGCGCAGGACAATGCTGCGGTGCAACGTATTGTTGCAAACTGGATCTGGATTATGTTGCATTGCAACACAACGGGAAACGCCCGCGTCACGTTCTCTGGAGAGAATCATGCCCGCGGTTTCTGCACAACTCAGCCATTTTCTGGCTCCCACCGAGCGCGCCGACAAGCGCCCTGGAGCTTTCGCCCGCTTCTTCACGCTGCTTCAGGAAGCCCGCATGCGGCAGGCCGAGCGTGAGGTCGCCCGCTTCATTGAGGGACGCGGCGGGCGGATCACGGACGCGCTCGAGCGTCAGATCGAGCGCCACTTCGTCTGAGACGCCGCTCCGTCAGGCTGCCGCGCGCTGCGCGTCGGCCTCGGGCGGTTCGAGCTTTAGCATCGCATCGACCTGACTTGCCGGAACGGGTGCGCCGAACAGGAAACCCTGTCCGGTCGTACAGCCCATTTCGGCAAGCCAGGCGGAGTTGTCGGTGCTCTCGATTCCTTCAGCCGTGGTGAGGATGCCGAGAGATCGTCCGAGGCCCAGGATGGCGCTGATGATCTTCGCGCTCTCCTCGTCTCCGCCGAGCGACTGCACGAAGGAGCGGTCGATCTTGATCTTGTCGAACCGCATCTCGCGCAGGTGATAGAGGCTGGAATAGCCGGTCCCGAAATCGTCGAGCGCCACCGAGACCCCGGCCGCCTGCAGCAGGCCAAGGGTCGTGCGGGCGACATCGAAATCGTCCGTGAGCGCGGTCTCGGTGATCTCGACCTCGAGCCGCTTCGCCGGGAAGCCCGTCTCCCGCAGGATGGCGAGCAGCCGCGGCGCGAGCAGCCCGTCCTTGAACTGGACGGGCGAGATGTTGATCGCGAGACCAAGATGGGCCGGCCAGGACCTCGCATCGAGGCAGGCCTGCCTTAGGAGAGCGTAGCACAGTTCCGTGACGAGGCCCGTATCCTCCGCGATCGGGATGAACACGTTAGGCGGAACGATGCCCCGTTCGGGATGATACCAGCGGGCAAGAACCTCGAAGCCGAGCAGCGTGTGCTCGGGCAAGGCAACCAGCGGCTGGTAATGCGGGCGGATGTCGCCGGCCGCGATCGCGCCCCGGAGCGACGATTCCAGTGACAGGCGGGCCTGCAACTCCTCGTCCATGGCCTGTTCGAAGAAGCGGTAGGTGCCACGTCCTTCGCGCTTGGCGCGGTACATGGCGATATCGGCAGACCGCAAGACCGCCTCCGCATCCGCGCCGTCTTGCGGGATGCAGGCAATCCCGAGCGTTGCCCCGACCGTGAGGTGCGAGTTCTGCCACGCGACGGCATCGGACAACCGATGGATCATCTGTTGGGCGAGACGCATGAGGTCGTCGTTCGAGGCGTCGCCCGGGAAAAAGGCCGCGAATTCATCGCCACCGAGCCGGGCCGCCATGGCGTCCCGGGGCAGCACTTCGCGCAGCCGGTCCGCAATCTCGCACAGGACCGCGTCCCCTGCCGCGTGACCGTAGACGTCGTTCACGGGCTTGAACCGGTCGAGGTCGATCAGGAACACCGCTCCTCTGGGCTTGCCGGCGATGTGGCTCGAAATGGTCTCAGCCAGCATGCGACGGTTCGGCAATCCGGTCAGGACGTCGCGGCGGGCGATCGACTGCGCCGCCGTCTCGGCGCTCCGTCGCGCCGTGATCTCGCGCCGCAGACGGACGGACTTCACGACGGACGCGATCGCGATCGCGAAGCTCATGAAAAATCCAAGGACGATGACGTTCGACAGCCCGTGTTCCAGGACGAAGCCCTGAAGCGCCGGAAAGACGTCGAGCGTACTGCCGATCAACCAGAGGCATTGTGCGATGCCGACCAGGCACAGCCCCTCGTAGAGCTCGCCCTTGTGCCAGCTGTCGGGTTCCTCCGCCTCGCCCGTCAGTCTCATGCCGTCACTCCGAACCGAAGGGCCCAAGGCATTCATGGCCTGCGAAGCCTTTGCCGGCCGTAAACGAGACGTCGCGACTTGAGAGAAGTGTGTCCGCGGTAGAAGGGGTGGAGACGTGCCCAAGGCTGAGACGTGCCGGAACAGGTTGGCGCAATGTTAAGACCTGCCGGGGCATCTTTGGCCGGAGCGCCCGTCGGGCGCGGACCGGAGCAGCGGCGTGTCGGCATCTCTCGATGGTGCATTCAAGAGAGGCCTCGCGCGCCTGAGTGAGTGGCGGGATAGCCGGGGCACGGTCGCCGTCCTGTTCGCGCTCTCGATTGCTCCCATGACGTTCCTGGTCGGGGCGGCGGTCGACTATTCGGGTGCCTCGAACCTGAAGGCCCATCTTCAGCGGGCGACCGACGCCGCCGGTCTTCAGCTCTGCCAGGTGAGCGGGAATCCCACGGAGTCGCAGCTCCTCGTCGAAGCGAACAAGATGCTGCCCGGCTACCTGGGCACGACCGCCTACACGGTCGAGTCGCTGACCCTCTCCAACAACCCGCGCTCGGTCGACATCACCACCAAGGCCATGTTCCCGACCGCCATCGTAAAGGCCTTCGGGACCCGGTTCGCTCAGGTCCCGGTCGAGGCCCATGCTAGATGTTTCGGGGAACCGCAGACCTTCGAGATCGCCTTGGTCCTCGACAACACGGGATCCATGTCGGCCTCCGCCGGGGCGCAGACGAAGATCGAGGCGTTGAAGTCCGCCGCCACCTCCTTCGTCAACTCGGTCTATTCGAGCTCGGTCATGGCGACGGGGACGAAGATCTCGATCGTCCCCTTCGCTGCCGCCGTGGCCGTCAACCCGTCGACCTATCGGAACGCGAGCTGGATCGATCAGGCCGGCAACGCGACGCATCATTGGAATTTCGTCCAGGGCGGAACGACCGCGGCCCGCGCAGTCGGGGCGACCAACCGCTTTGTGGCCTTCGACCAGCTGAAAACGGCGCATTTCTCTTGGGACTGGGCGGGCTGCCTCGAGTCCCTGACCTATCCTCTGAATGTCCGCGACGGCACGCCGACCCCATCAGATCCGAACAGTTACTTCGTGCCCATGCTGGCCCCCGACGAGAGCGGCGCCGGCGGCGAACTCGCGCACAAGGATGCGGCGGGAAACTACGTCATCTCGACGAACAGCTATATCGACGACCAGAGCGGGAGCGGCTCGTGCCCCGCCACCACCGACGAGAACGCTCGTTTCGGACGACCCTGCAAGTACGTCGAAATCCGCAATGCCAGGACGAGCAACGGCGCGTACACGACGGGTCCCAATGCGAGCTGCACGACGAGGCCCTTGACCCGCCTCACCTCGAACACTGCCACCCTGCTGTCCGAGATCTCCCAGATGCAGCCGAACGGGAATACCGATATCCACGAGGGTTTCATGTGGGGATGGCGCACCGTCTCCCCGTCCAGCGTGTTCGCGAGCGACGCGGCGGCCTACAACAAGGCGAACAACAACAAGGTCATCGTCCTGATGACCGACGGAGACAACACCTGGACGTCGAATCCGACGAGCCCGTCCGCGAAATCCCTCTACTCCGCCTACGGGTACTTCCGGAATGGCGACGGGATCGGCCCGAATAGCCGTCTCCCGCCGGCCAACGCCAACCCGACCAGCGATGCGCATGCGCGCGCCGCCATGGATGCGCTGACGCTGGAGGGGTGCCGCAACGCGGCGACGTCCCCGAGCAATGTCGTCGTCTATACGGTCGGTTTCAGCGCCACGGGCTCTCCGATCAGCCAGCAGAGCATCGACATGCTGCGCACATGCGCCGGCTCGGCCGATCGCGCCTACGTGGCGAACGATTCAACCGCGCTCCAGGCCGTCTTCAAGAAAATCGCAGCCGATATCGGCGCTCTCAGGCTGACGAACTGAGAAGCGCCGTCTCGGCTTCCGGCCGCGGAGCGGCGGCGCCCGAGGAGCCCGGATTCTGCCTCAGTCGGAATACGGGTACGTGCCCGTCGAAGCCATCGAGTTCGTGCGACCCGAGCGGCTCGGGATCGCCCCAGAGGTGGTCGGCGAAGGCCCGGGACATCAGGAGGGGCTCGCCCAAGACCTTGTTCAGTCGCGCGATCCTTGAGGCGAGATTGACGTCGGGTCCGATGACCGTGAAGTCGAGCCGAGTCCCGGACCCGACATTGCCGTAGGCGGCCTCGCCGTAATGGAGCGCGATCCCGGCGCCGATGGTCTCGGGAAACAGATCCTCTGCATTTCCCTGATCGAGCCGGACGAGCGCATTGATGGCGGCATTCAAGGCCGCCTGCGCGCTCCCGCCGGTATCGTCGCCCCGGTCGCGGAAGATCGCGAGCAGGCCGTCCCCCATATATTTCAGCACCTCGCCGCCCTCCTGTTCGATCGGCGGGACCAGGCAGTCGAAGAAGCCGTTCAGAAGCTCGACCGCCGCCTCGGGCGACAGGGCGGAGGTGATGCGGGTGTAGCCGCGCATGTCGGCGAAGAGGATCGCCGACCGGATACGGCTGACCTGTCCACGCCGGATCGCGCCGGACAGGATCGCCCGATGAGGCTCGTCGCCGACATAGATCCGAAGGACGTTGTCCAGGCGCTGATTGACGGACCGCATCTCGATTGCGGCCGCGAGGGTCGGCACGAGGAAGCGCAGGAGGTTGCAGGCCCGCTCGTCGAAGGCGCCAGCCTTCCGGGTCGCGAGCGTGATGCCGTTCTGCGTCCCGTTCGTGAAGACGAGCGGGATCGCGAGATATTGCCGGTACCCGGCCTCCTTCAGCTCGGGAATGATCCCGAAAGCGTCGTCCGCGGTCGCATCGAGGTCGAGATTCATCCATTCGCCGGTGCGCTGGACGATCGCGAAGGGCGAGCGGGCGAAGACATCGTCGGAAGCCTGTCCGTGCGGGAAGAGGCGGAAGCTCGATCCCTCGCCCCGGATCCAGATCCGGCCGATGCCGGAATATTCCGAGTGGAGGGCGTCGATCGCGGTCGTGAGACGGTCGACCGGGATCCCGAGCCCGTTCAGCCGTTCGGCGAAACCGGCCAGAAGTTCCTGGTGATCCGAGCGGGCGGCGGTGCCGAGGAGCCAATCCCGGATTCCGACCGCCTCGGGCAGGCAATCTCGCGGCACGAGGCAGACCTCGTTGCCATCGGCGAAGGAGCTGGGCGGCAGGCCCGAGGAGGGCGGGGCCGCCGAAGGTTCAGGGACGGACATCCGCGTCGTGTGAACCCCTGATCGGGATGGCGCAAGCGCGAGCCCGGACCGCGCGAGCGCGGCGGAATCCGGCTTGCGGGAGAATCTTGCCGAATCGGCGACGCGATCCCGGAACGACTCCGCCCGAAAGGAGTCGTTGAGTCGGGGCCGTTAGTGTGTGGCCGCGCGTACGGAGTTCCTCGATGGCGGCACGTTCGAATTGGAAGGGCTATCTCAAGCTCTCGCTCGTCTCCTGCCCGGTGCAATTGTTTCCGGCGACCTCCACCAAGGACCGGGTCGCCTTCCATCTCCTCCACCGCGAGACCGGCAACCGCCTGCGCCGGAAGCTGATCGATCCGGAGACCGACGAGGCGGTCGAGAGCGAGGATCAGGTCAAGGGCTACCAGGTCGCCAAGAACGAATACGTCCTGGTCGAAGAGGACGAGATCGAGAAGGTCGCGATCGAGTCGAGCCACACGATCGACATCGAGGCCTTCGTACCCCGTGACGAGATCGACGAGGCCTATCTCGACACGCCCTATTATCTGTCGCCCGACGGCAAGATGGGTGAGGAAGCCTTCGCTGTCATCCGCGAGGCGATGCGGGAGAAGAACGTGGTCGGCATCGGCCGCGTGGTGCTGTATCGCCGCGAGCGCCCGATCCTGCTCGAGCCGCGCGGCAAGGGCCTCGCCGCCACGACCCTGCGCTACAAATACGAGGTGCGGGACGACGAGGATTATTTCGACGGCATCAAGGATGTCGAGGTGCCGGAGGAGATGCTCGATCTCGCCACACACATCATCGGCCGCAAGCTGGCCCATTTCGATCCGGGCAAGTTCGAGGATCGCTACCAGAACGCACTGCTCGAGTTGATCGAGGCGAAGCGCGAGAACCGGCCCGTCAGCAGCCCGGCCGCAAGTGCGAAACCCAGCAATGTCGTGAGCCTCATGGACGCCCTGCGGAAGAGCATCGCGGGCGATGCGGAGGCTACCGGCGGCAAGCCCGAGAGCGGCCGCGGCGAAGAGACCGCGGCCGAGGTTGCCAAGCCGGCACGGAAGAGCGCTGCCCGCCCGGCGGAGAAGGCGGCACTGGCCGCGAAGGCCGCCGCCAAGGTGTCATCCGCGAAACCGGCGACCGCAAAAGCCGAGGCGGCCAAGCCGGCCGCGAGCGCAGCGCGACGGGCGCCGGCGAGTTCCGGCCGCTTGCGGCGCGCCGGCTGAGGCCTATTCGGCGACCGCCCCGTAGACGAGGCTCCGGAACGTGTCGCGGCAATAGTCGCGCCGGCCCGGGGCCTGGACCATCAGGATCGCATAGAGCTGCTCGGCCGGGTCGTACCAGAAGTTCGTCCCGGCAAGGCCGAGCCAATAGGCATCGCCCGCGGAACCCGGAAAGGGCGCGTGACCGGCTGCACGCCGGACCGCGAAGCCGAGGCCGAAACCGTAGCCCTCCGGCAGGAGAGCGGATCCGCTTCGGACGTCCGGCGCGAGATGGTCGGCCATCATGAAGCGGAGCGTATTCGCCGATAGGATGCGGGCCCCGTCCAGTGTTCCGCCGCTCGCGATCATATGTAGGAAGCGCGCGTAGTCCGCTGCGGTCGAGACGAGGCCACCGCCCCCATTCTCGAGCGGGGGCGGGCGGGTGACATCGAGGACCTGCACCGGCTCGCCGGAATCGGGATCGACCGGGAACGGCTCGGCGATGCGGCCGTGGTAGTCCGGCGGCACGTGGAACCCGGTTTCCATCATCCCGAGCGGGGCGAAGAGGCGCTCCGCGAGATAGGCACCGAGCGTCTGGCCGGACACGATCTCGATCACGCGGCCGATGACGTCGGTCGAGCGGCTGTAATCCCAAGAAAGTCCCGGATGCGCGAGGAGCGGCAGCCGGGCGAGAACAGCGGCCTGCTCCGCGTTGGTCTGCGTCCGCCGGCCCGCCCCCGCGGCCAGATAGGCGTCCGTCACGGGCCCCGGCACCAGCCATTCATAGGTCAGTCCCGACGTGTGTCGCAGGAGGTCGTGGATCGTGATCGGCCGGGAGGCCGGAACGGTGTCTCCCGAGGCGGTCGCGACCACCATCTCCGAGAAGGCCGGGATATGGGCGGAGAGCGGATCGGCGAGGGTGAGACGCCCCTCTTCCACCAGCATCATCAGCGCGACGGAGACGATGGGCTTCGTCATCGAATAGATGCGGAACAGGGTGTCGAGCTGCATCGGCCCGTCGCCCTGGGGATCGCGCCGTCCATAGGCCTTGAACAGGACGACCCGCCCGCGACGCGCAACCAGCGCCACCGCGCCCGGCAGGATCCCTCTTGCGATATCCGCCTCGAGCCGGAGGCCGATGCGACCGAGCCGCTCGCGCGACATGCCGACATCCTCGGGCCGGGCCAAAGCGAGGGTATCGGAGATGGCAGCCGCGTCGGGGATCATCGTCGAGGTCTCTCAGGCCGCCGCCGGGGCCGGTCGGAGGACGGCCGGCCGGAAGGTGAAGCGCATGATCAGGAACAGGATGATCGCCTGGTTCACCACATTCCAGGCGACGCCGTTGCCGAATGCGGCGTGGTACGAGCCGGTGAGGTCGAAGATCCAGCCCGAGAGCCAGCCTCCGAGTGCCATCCCGACGAGCGTCGCCGCGATGCACATCCCGACCCGCTGGCCGGCTTCGCTCGCCGGAAACAGCTCCCGAACGATGATGGCATAACTCGGCACGATCCCGCCCTGGAACAGCCCGAACAGGATCGAGATCACGTAGAGCGAGGCGAGGCTGTCGAAGAGCATGTAGAGGACGAGCGCCACGCATTGCAGGGCGGATCCGACGAGCAGCGTCAGGAGGCCGCCGATCCGGTCCGCCACGAAGCCCGATGCGACGCGCGAGATGATGCCGAAGCCGAGCATCAGGGACAGCATCTCGGCCCCCTTGGCGGGCCCGTAGCCGAGGTCACCGCAATAGGCGACGATGTGGACCTGAGGCATCGACATCGCGACGCAGCAGCTGATCCCGGCAATCACGAGCAGGGTCTGCACGAGGCCGGGCCGCAAGCCGGCGGACGGCTGTATCTCGGCCCTCGCGGCACCTGACCCAGCGACCGGCGGCAGCGAGGGAAGCGGCCGCGTCGGGTGACGGCCGAGCGCCAGCGCCAGCGGCAACAATGTGCAGAGGCATACGGCGCCGACGCACATCAGCGTCTGGCGCCAGCCGATCGCTCCGATCAGATGCTGGACCACCGGCGGCCAGATCGCGCCCGCGACGTAGTTGCCGGACGCCACGATCGCGACCGCGATCCCGCGCCGCCGGATGAACCAGAAGGAGATGTCGGCCATGATCGGCCCGAAGCTCGCCGAGCAGCCGATCCCGATCAGGAGCCCGTGGACGAGCGCGAAGGTGGCGAGGTTGGGCGCCAGGCCGGACAGCACGAAGCCGAGCGCGAGAAGTGCGCCGCCTCCGAAGGACACGGGCACGATGCCGAACCGGTCCGACAGCCGGCCGAGCATCATCCCGCCGGCCGCGATGCCGATCATCAGGAGGGTATAGGGGAGGGAGGCGGCGCTGCGGTCGACGCCGAATTCCGCCTGGACGGCGGGCAGCGCGACGACGACGCACCACATCCCGGACCCGCCGACGGTGACCATCGCAACCGCGATGGCGAGGCGCAGCCAGGAGGCCCGCCCGTCCGGCTCTGGCCGAAGGTCGCGCGACGTCTCGCGCGCCGCGGAACCCGGCTTGGCCCTTCCCCCCATCATCATGGCGTCGTCTGACACTCGCGTTCTGCGGTCGGACTATCAGAGCGGGCGGCGGCTTGCGAGAGAGGCCGGTGCAGGTCGGATCGGCCTGGGGCGGGACGCAGGCGCCCTCCGCTACATCTCCGAGGCATCCTGCTCATGCGCCTTCTCGATCTCGGCCCCGACGGCCTCGATCGAGGCCCCGGCCTCGATCCGCTTCCGGATATCCTGCAGACGCGTCAGCTGCTGCACGATCTCTGGGATGTGATCGAGATTCTCCATCAATCGCCAGACGTAGACCAGGATGGCGAAGATATCGCCGGTCTCAGTCGTCGGCAGGAAGGTCGCACGCGCGATCACGGCCATGAAGACGATGATCGAGAGAACCTCGATGATCGTCCAATTGATCGCTGCGGCATCGGACAGCTTGATGCGCCATTGCCGTAGCAGCGTAAAATGCTGGTTGATCCTCTGCTCGTCGTTTTCTTCGATCAGATCGACTTCGTGTTCGAGTTGGTCGTTGAGCTTGGCGTTCAGCATGGCGGAGCGCCGGCTGTAGCCCCGATTGATAAGGTAGACGGGCAGGAACAGCGATGCCGTGATCGCACCGATCGTCATGTCGTAGAAGAACAGGATGACGGCGGAACCCACGATCCCGACGAGGGAGGTCAGGATGGTCGGGACGTCCTTCTCGA
Source organism: uncultured Enterovirga sp. (assembly GCF_964242715.1). Taxonomy (NCBI): domain Bacteria; kingdom Pseudomonadati; phylum Pseudomonadota; class Alphaproteobacteria; order Hyphomicrobiales; family Methylobacteriaceae; genus Enterovirga; species uncultured Enterovirga sp. Next base: position 17,445 of record NZ_CAXTAZ010000045.1, on the reverse strand, counting down.
AGAAGGTCACGAAGTCGCGCGACATGCTCGAACGGGCGGCGACGTCGCTCGTCCTGACCCCGGCCGAGCGCTGGCGCGTGATCGTGGCCGTGACGATGTTGTTGTACACGACCGTATAGAGCCGCGTGTCGTACATCTGCCGGAAGCAACCGATCGCGCCCCGCAATGTCCAGGCGACCACGATGGGCAGGATATAGACGTATTGATGTGCGATCAGCCCGTCGATCGCGAGCCCCGTTGCCCACGGATAGGAGAGTTCGAGCAGGTCCTCGAGGAAAATCAGCCCGTAGGTCAGCGCGATGCGCGGCCGGAAGGGCCGGACGGCCTCAAGCGCCGACAGCGGTCTCGGGGAAGGGGAGGCCATGCGGCGGGTCTCGAAGGAATGCCCGGGCGTCATAGCGGGCTCTGCCCGGGATGCAATCGCATCCGACCGGGCTCGCTTCGCGAATCTAGGTCCATGCGAGAGCAGACCGGGCCGATTCGCCTCACGGCTCCCAAATTGCTTGGCCCCGCGCGGGGCGGTACAGGGTTGGGGTGTCCTGGCTCTCCAAACGCCGAACTGCCCGCGCGGCCGAAATCCTGCCGTCAGGCGACACGCTCGCGCTCGTGCGGCGGTTGTGGCGCGAGTGGCTGAGGCCCCACGCGCGCACGCTGTCGCTCGTGATGGTCCTGATCGTGCTCGTGGCAGCCTCGACGGGCCTCTATCCGGTCCTGATCAAGGCCGCTTTCGAGGCGTTCTCGAACAGGTTCGGGACTGGCACGCCGATCAAGATCAATCTCGGTTTCGCCCGCTGGTTCATCGAGCGGCGGGACGCGATCCTGTACGGGCCGCTCTTCGTGATCCTGATCACCTCGATCAAGGGTTTCGCTCTCTACGCACTCACCCTCCTGACGAACCGGGTCGTGACCCGGATCGAAGCCGACATGCAGAGCGCCCTCTACGCGCACCTGATCGACTCGGACGTCGCGCAGCTGAACCGGGAAAGCCCCGCTGCGCTCACCCAGCGCTTCACGACCGACTTCGCCTTCATCAAGGAAGCTCTGACCCGGCTCTCGACGGTGTTCTTGCGCGAACTCGCCACCATCACGGCGCTGATCGCGGCGATGTTCCTGATCGATCCGGCCCTGACGCTGGTCGCCGCGGCCGTGGTGCCGTTCATCGCCCGCCCGGTCGCACGGATCGGCAAGAAGCTCAGGCGGAACTCGACCTCGACCCAGGAACAGATCGGGCAGATGGCCGGCCTCGTCTCCGAGAGCCTGGCCGGGGCCCGGATCGCGAAGAGCTACGGGCTGGAAGGCTACCTGAAGGGGAAGGCGAAGGCCTCCTTCGATGGCGTGCGGCGGCTGAAGATGAAATCCGCCAATGCCCGAGCCCGTCTCGACCCGCTCCTCGAGGCCGGAGGCGGGCTCGCGGTTGCGGCCGTCCTGGCGATCATCGGCTGGCGCATCCTGGACGGGCGCTCGACGGTCGGCGACTTCGCCGGCTTCGTGACCGCGCTCATCATCGCGGCGCAACCCGTGCGCGCGCTCGGCAACCTCAACGCCATCATCCAGGAGGCCGCGGCCGCCCTGAAACGCTATTTCGCCGTGATGGACGAGCGGCCCGAGATCCGCGACCGGCCCGGCGCCGTTCCGCTCGTGGTCGGGCCGGGCGAGGTCCGTTTCGAGGATGTCCGCTTCCACTACCGCGACGGCGTTCCGGCGCTCGACGGCGTCAGCCTCGAGGTCCCGGCCGGCCGCGCGACCGCGATCATCGGCCGCTCGGGGTCCGGGAAGTCGACACTTCTGTCGCTCCTGCCTCGCCTCTACGACGCGAGTTCGGGCCGCGTTCTCGTCGATGGCCAGGACGTCCGGGAGGTCACGCTCGCGAGCCTGCGAGCCTCGATCGCGCTCGTCACCCAGGACGTCGTCCTGTTCGACGACACGGTCGCAGCCAATATCGGCTTCGGCCGACCGGCTGCCACCCGGGACGAGATCGTGGCCGCGGCGACCTCCGCGGCTGCCCATGGGTTCATCTCGGCACTGCCGCAGGGCTACGACACCAAGCTCGGGCCTGGCGGGGCGCGGCTGTCCGGCGGCGAGCGCCAGCGCCTCTCGCTCGCCCGCGCCTTCCTCAAAGATGCACCGATCCTCCTTCTCGACGAGGCCACGAGCGCGCTCGACGCCGAGGCCGAGACGCAGGTCCAGGCCGCGATCCGGACCCTGATGCGAGGCCGCACGACGCTCGTCATCGCGCATCGGCTTTCGACGGTGCGCGACGCCGACGTGATCGTGGTCCTCGATTCCGGCCGCATCGTCGAGACCGGCACGCATGCGGCGCTCGGCAGGAATGGCGGCCTCTATGCGAGGCTCCAGCGGCTGCAGCTCCTCGGCGAATTGGAGCCGGATTCGGAGGCTGAGCCGGTACGGGTCGCCGGGGAGTAGCGGAGCTATTCCCGCCGGATCAGGCGGTCGGCGATCAGCGTCGACCAGAGGGTCGGCCTGAAGTCGCGGGCCAAAGCCTCCGGATCGTAGATACGGGCCGCCCACTCGCCGAACGGCAATCGGGCAGCTTCCCCCTCGCACTCGTAGGCGTCCAGAAAGGCGTCCAGGATCCCGGTCTTCGCATGCCGGAAATGACCGAACCGGAGCGCGAGCTGTCGCCGCGCCTCGGCAACCGTCGCCCCCCTGCGGAGGATCATGTAGAGCGCCGCGAAGAGACCGGCGCGGTCCGCTCCGGACTTGCAATGGACGAGGGCCGGATACTCGATCTCGCCGAGGAAGGACTCGAGCCGTTGAACCACCTCCCGGTCGGGCGCCTCGCGCGACCGGAGCACGAAATCGACGAGGGCGACGTCATGGCGCTCGCAGGCCTCACGCTCGAGCGGCCACGATCCGTGTTCCCGGCCGCCCCTCAGATTGACGATCGTCCGGAGGCCGGAGCGGGCCAGGCGCGCGATCTGTCCGGGGCTCGGCTGCGACGACCGCCAGAGCTCGTCCGACACCCGGTCGCGATTCGGATAGACGATCCGAAAGAGGCCATGATCCACGAACAGCATGTTCGCCCAGGCATGCGCGCGGTCGAGCCGGCCTCCGATGGCGCGGTCCCAGCGCGCGATGCGGGCCATACGTCGCGCATAGCGGGTCTCGGGTTTTAGGAGTTTGTTAAGCACGATGACCGGACGATAACGGCAGCAGATGTGTCGGGGAGCGGGTCTCGAGCGAGCCGCGCTCTAGCAGCCAAGGTTCCGCCCGGCAATGGCGGCGCCCGGAGTTGCGGCCCGGTGACATCGCATCGGGCATCGGGGGACGCGCGCGATTGCTGGCCTCGAACTTGCTCGGTTTGGGGAGGATGGAAGGCCAGGGTCGTCTCACACCGGGAGGTTGCGGGTACGCCATGACTGCGATCACGATCAGTGTCCGTCGGGCGCGCTCGGAAGACGCCGCCGACCTCTCCACGGTCTTCGACGCCACCTGGCGCGAGGCCTATCAGGGCATTCTGCCGGCCATCGCGCTCGAACGGATGATCGGCCGCCGCGGCCCGCGCTGGTGGCTCGCCACCATCGGACGGGGTCGCCCGCTCGTGGTGCTCGATGTCGGCGACAAGGTGGTGGGCTATGTCTCCTACGGCCGTTGCCGGGACCGGTCGCTTCCTGCGGACGGAGAGATCGACGAACTTTATCTCGCGCCCGAATATCAGGGGCTCGGCTTCGGCAAGCGGCTCTTCAAGGCGGTCCGGAACGACCTGGACGACCGCGGCGCGAAGCGGGTAGCCGTCTGGTGCCTCGCCGACAACGAGCGCGCCTGCGACTTCTATCGGCACATGGGCGGTCGCATGATCGCCGAGACGAACGAGCGGTTCGGCGGATCCAGCCTGACGAAGAGTTGCTTCCTGTTCCGCTGAGTTCGCTTGTGGTCGGGACAAGGTCCCGATAGAGCGAAATATTCAGGGAGAACGGGCGGATGCGCCTCGAAGCAGTCAAGACGGGGCACAATCCCCCGGACGACGTGAATGTGGTGATCGAGGTCCCGATCGGGGGCGAACCGATCAAATACGAGATGGACAAGGAAGCCGGGACGCTCGTCGTCGATCGTTTCCTCTACACGTCGATGCGCTATCCCGGAAATTACGGCTTCATCCCGCACACGCTGTCGGGCGACGGTGACCCCTGCGACGTGCTCGTGGCGAATACCCGGGCGATCGTCCCGGGCGCGATCATCAACGTCCGGCCGGTCGGCGTTCTCCTGATGGAGGATGACGGCGGCCAGGACGAGAAGATCATCGCGGTCCCGACCAACAAGCTGACCCGCCGCTACGAGAAGGTCGCGGGCTACACGGATCTTCCTTCGATCACGATCGACCAGATCGAGCATTTCTTCGGCCATTACAAAGACTTGGAACCCGGAAAATGGGTCAAGATCATCCGCTGGGGCGACGCCGACGAGGCTCGCCGGCTGATCCTGGAAGGGATCGAACGCGCCAGGGCCCATTCGCTCTGACCGGGAGCCGTCGAACTGTCGGCTACGATCGCGGTAATCAACGGAGCCTCGTGCTGTCGTCCAATTTTTTCACGTAGGCGTAGCCGGTTCTCGTGTGCGCGCGGACCGTCGTGAACCGGACGCAAGCCTCGGCAACGTGCGTCTCGAGCGAGATAATGGGGCAGCCGGTTGTTCCCGAGACAGAGAGAGTCTATCTCAAATTGTAGTGTTGCGTGTCTCGTCGGGTGCCTGATGACCCTGTTGCATATGGTCGAACTCGGGGCCTTGGCCTTGAGCGTGGGTGCCGCCGTCTTCATGGCTGCGCTGTTCCTTCCGGCGATGACCCAGGATGAGGGGGACGACTGGCGCGGTATCTGACGCGACTCGTTCCCTGCCCCCGCGTCATCGCGGCCATCGTCTTCCGACCCGCCATCCGCGACGCGCCTGTTCGGCCAGCTGAAGCGCTCATGCAGCAAGGGTTCAGGTCGTCGGCTGTAACGCACGGATCCGTAAAGGATCGATCGTGCCAGACATGCCGACATATTGGGTTCAGGTATTCGAGCGCGCGGAGGGTCGCGTCGTGCCGAGCCGTCGCATTCCGGTGAGCGGACAGGCGGAAGCCCGCGCCACCGCGGCCGCCATGTTCCCGACGGTTCCGGCGGCTGCCGCGCTCTGCCTCGTGTCCGACGACGACGGCCGGATCTGCACGACGACGATCATCGCGGCCTTCGGTGACGTCCCGCACGATTATCCCGAGACCCTGCTCCAGGCGTAGCGGCCGCCGGCTCAGGGATCCCGACACTCTGGTGCTGGCGGAGGCAATCACGATCGGGCCTTGGTGCCGGACCTCGAGCGCATCCGCTCGGCCTGGCTCTCCCGCATAGACTGCCACCGAAGCCGATCACGAAAGGAGCTAGACGTGCCTGATCAGCCGGGCCAGGCTCCGTGGCGTGTGACGAACGGCAACTGAGCAGTCGCCGACAGACAAGGGGGTGAGAGGTGGGGCAGTTGGCCGGATCATCCACGGGTGCTGATCGCCTTCACTGTCTTGGCCGGCATCGTCATCGCCATCGTCGCTTTCACGGCGGACAATCTCACCAAGCGCGAGGCCGCCGAGCGCATCATGGCCGCCGATGAGCCGTGCCGGGCAGCCTTCGTGAAGGCCCTCGATCTGCGGATGGGGGCAGAGGGCAAGGTTGCCGAGTTCGTCGAGGCCAGCAGGTCGGGGGAAGCGACCTGCCGCGCGGCTTTCAAGCGCCTCGACGAGATCACGATCTTCATTCCCGGCAAGGGAAGGGGCGCCGAGGCGAGAGAGAGAAAGACGCCATAGACGCGTGCGCCTCTCTGTCACTGGTGCGAGCCAGCTTGCTTCTGTTCTTCGGGAACTCGTCTCAGGACAAGGCTCGTCCCCAGGACCTCGATGCGGAACTCGAGAGAAGCGAGAGCGCTTGTCAGCGCAGCTTCAGCCGGCTTGCTTAGCCGGCTCCGTTGCTTCGGCAAGGGGCAGCCCTTGGAGGAACGCCTCGAATTCGGCATGAAGGATCACGGTCGCAGCGCTGATCTTCACGGCGGTGATCAGCTCCGAACATCTCGGCCGCCTGATTGGGAACCGCGCCGAAGGCGGCCTGTTGATCGAGCTGGTTGGGTTCGCTACCCGCACAAGGAACGCGCAATGAGAGCCATCCGTATTTGGGCTGCTGCCTGTGCCATCATGCTGGGCGCTCAAGGCGCCGCCAAAGCACAGCAGGATACCGTCGCCACCGGGACCCAGGGAGTCTTCGTCCCTCGCTCCGGCCAGGAAGGCAAAGATGTCGTCTGGGTGCCCACCGAACAGACGCTCGTCGACCGCATGCTCGATATGGCCGGGGCCAATGAGGCGGATTACGTCATAGATCTGGGATCAGGCGATGGGCGGACCGTCATCACCGCAGCAAAGCGCGGCATCAAGGCACTCGGCGTGGAGTATGACGCCCGAATGGTCGCCCTATCCCGGCACAATGCCGCCGTTGCCGGCGTGTCGGACAAGGCGCAATTCATCCAGGGCGACATCTTCGAGACGGACTTCAAGCAAGCGACCGTCTTGACCCTGTTTTTGTTGCCTGACCTCAATCTGCGCCTGGTTCCGTCCATCCTGGCGATGAAGCCGGGCACGCGCGTGGTGTCCAATACCTTCACCATCGGAGATTGGACGCCGGAGGAATCCATCAACGTTGGCGAGGGATGTAGCAGCTTCTGCCGGGCATACAGGTGGGTGGTGCCCGCCAAGGTCGGTGGGACTTGGCAGGTGCCCGGAGGCGAACTCAAGTTGACGCAGCGTTTCCAGATGGTGACGGGAACGCTGTCGGCGAACGGCGAGGCTGTCCCGATCAGCGAAGGACGCTTGAACGGAGCCGAGATCACCTTTCTTGCGGGACAGGCACGCTATTTCGGGACGGTGAGCGGAACGCGCATCGAGGTGAAATCCCCGAACGGCGGTACCCAGACCTGGACGGGCGTTCTCGACGGATCGTGATCACCTCGGGCGGGATCCCCAAGCGGAGGTTCATCCCACTCGATGAGGCCGGGGAAGGTAGTGGCGACCCCGGCTGGGCTCGAACCAGCGACCTGCCGCTTAGAAGGCGGCTGCTCTATCCAGCTGAGCTACGGAGTCTTGCGCGCGCTCATCTAGCAAACCGGGTTCCGGGTGTCACCGAAGACCTGCTGAGCCTCGGACACGGCAGGTGGCCCGGAACACGCAAGCGGTGGGCGCCGGATCAGGCCGGAGAATGTTCGGGATGAGTGCACCGAGTGCCGGGGCCGGCAGCCCGGCCGTCAGAAAACTGGACGCGGCGGAGGCAGAGGCCCGACTTGCGGATCTGGCGGACATCCTGGTCGACGCGGTCGCCTGTGGGGCGTCGGTCAACTTCATGGCCGGCTTTTCGCGGGACGAGGGCCAGGCCTTCTGGCGGGCGCAGGTCGCCGGGATCGCCTCGGGAGAGAAGCGGCTCCTGGTCGCCGAGCAGGGCGGCCACCTCGTCGGGACCGTGATCCTGACCTTGGCGTCTCAGCCGAACGGCTCGCACCGCGCCGAGATCGGGAAGATGCTGGTCCTGTTCTCGGCCCGCCGCCAAGGCGTCGGCCGCCGCCTTCTGGCGGCCGCGGAGGCAACAGCGCGCGAAGCCGGCCGCACGCTCCTCCTGCTCGATACCGAGACCGGCAGCGCCGGCGACAGGCTCTACCGGAGTTGCGGCTGGACGGAGTTCGGCCGGGTTCCCGACCACGCCTTCCAGCCGGGCGGCCGCCTCGCGGATACGAGCTTCTTCTACAAGATCCTCGAGCCCTCGACCTGACGCCCGGTCAGGCGCTGGGCACGCGGACAGGCTGGCGGTCCGTCGAGCCCGCCGACTCGTCCATCCGGTCAGGAGCCCCGGCCGCCTTGGCCTCGCGGCGGCGGCGATGGAGCACGAACTCGGTATAGCCGTTCGGCTGGTCCCGGCCCTCGAAGACGAGGTCGCAGGCGGCCGCGAAGGCCGGGCCTTCGAAGCCGGGCGCCATCGGCCGGTAATCCGGATCGCCGCTATTCTGCCGGTCGACCACCTCGGCCATCCGGCGCATCGTCGCCATCACGGTGTCGCGGTCGACGACGCCGTGATGGAGCCAGTTCGCGATATGCTGGCTTGAAATCCGGAGCGTGGCCCGGTCCTCCATCAGCCCGACATCATGGATGTCCGGCACCTTGGAGCAGCCGATCCCTGAATCGATCCAGCGCACGACATAGCCGAGGATGCCCTGGGCGTTGTTGTCGAGTTCCTCCTGCACGGCGTCCGGCGCCCAGTTCGAATTCGCGACCGGGATCGTGAGGATGTCGGCGAGCTTCGCCGGCTCGCGCGAGGCGAGTTCGCGCTGGCGGGATGCCACGTCGATCTCGTGATAATGCAGGGCATGCAGGGTCGCGGCCGTGGGGGAGGGGACCCAGGCCGTGTTGGCGCCGGCCTTCGGGTGGCCGATCTTCTGGGTCAGCATCTCGGCCATGGCGTCCGGCATGGCCCACATGCCTTTGCCGATCTGCGCCTTACCGACGAGCCCGCAGGCGAGGCCGACATCGACGTTGTTGTCCTCGTAGGCCCGGATCCAGGGCGTCTGCCGCATCTCGTTCTTGCGGATCATCGGGCCGGCTTCCATCGAGGTGTGGATCTCGTCGCCGGTGCGATCGAGGAAGCCGGTATTAATGAACACCACGCGCTCGCGCGCTGCCCCGATGCAGCTCTTGAGGTTCACGGTCGTGCGCCGCTCCTCGTCCATGATGCCCATCTTCATCGTGTTGCGGGCGAGGCCGAGCAGGTCCTCGACACGGTCGAAAAGCTCAGCCGCGAAAGCCACTTCGTCCGGACCGTGCATCTTGGGCTTGACGATGTAGACCGAGCCGGCGCGGCTGTTCCGGATGGGCCCGGTGCCTTTGAGGTCATGGATCGCGATGAGCGCGGTCATGGCCGCGTCGAGGATCCCCTCTGGGATCTCCTCCCGGCCTTGCGTCACGGCATCGGTGAACATGTGGTGGCCGACATTGCGGACCAGCATCAACGAACGGCCGGGGACGGAGACCTCGCCGCCGTCCGGCGCGAGGTAGGTCCGGTCGGGATTGAGGCGCCGCTCGATCGTGCGGCCGCCCTTCTCGAGCGTCGCCGTGAGGTCGCCCCGCATCAGGCCGAGCCAGTTGCGATAGACCTCGACCTTGTCGTCGGCATCGACCGCGGCGACGGAATCCTCAAGGTCCATGATCGTCGTGATCGCCGATTCGAGAAGGAGGTCGGCCATTCCGGCCGGGTCGTCGCGCCCGATCTGGTGCGAGCGGTCGATCCGGATCTCGAGATGCAGGTTGTTGTGCCGCAGCAGGATGGTCGCCGGGGTGGCCGGGTCGCCCGTATAACCGATGAAACCCTCCGGCCGGGCGAGCGGGGTCGTGTGGCCGCTGCGTAGCTTCGCAGTCAGCATCCCGTCCTCGACGGCATAGCCGACGACCTCGGCATGCGGGGCCTCCGCGAGCGGGGCGGCGCGATCCAGCGCTTCGCGGGCCTTCGCGATCACCTTCGCGCCGCGCGCCGGATTATAGCCGCCGCCGCGGGTCGCGCCGCCCTCCTCGGAGATGGCGTCGGTGCCGTAGAGTGCGTCGTAGAGCGAGCCCCAACGGGCGTTCGCGGCGTTGAGCGAATAGCGGGCGTTCGAAATCGGCACGACCAGCTGGGGGCCCGCGATGGAGGCGATCTCCGGGTCGACATTCCCGGTCTCGACCGAGACGGGTCCGGGATCGGGGAGAAGATAGCCGATCTCGGTCAGGAAGCGTTGGTAGGCGGCGGGATCGGAGGCGCGACCGCCGGCATCCCGGTGGTAGCGGTCGATCTCGGCCTGGAGCCGGTCGCGGAGCGCGAGGAGGTCGCGGTTCCGGGGCGCCAGGTCGGCGACGATGCGCGCGAAGCCGGACCAGAATCGCTCGGGCTCAATTCCCGTACCGGCCACGGCCTCCTCCGACACGAACCGGTGCAGCACCTCCGCAACCCGCAATCCCGCCACCTCGACCCACCGCATCTCGTTCGTCTCCATCCCGTTGCGCACCCTTAGCGGGCCCGCGGGGCGATCGGCACCCGAAATCGTACGACTTCCCCGGATGTTATGCCGGATCACATTGTTTTGTGCGCGACCCTACAAAAGCTTCGGACGCTTCCCATGTCTTCTCCGTGGCCGTTTCAACCGGCCTCCTTGCAGAGGGGACCACCACGTGAACGACCAGGAAAAACAGATCATCGCCGACATCTTCAAGCGGCTGGAACAGACTGCCGGGCAGACGCGCGATCCGGATGCCGAGCGCTTCATCGCAGAGAAGGTGAGGGCGCAGCCCTACGCGCCTTATGCCATGGCGCAGGCGCTCTACGTCCAGGAAGAGGCGCTGAAGAGCCTCAACCAGCAGATCGAGGAACTCCGTGCCGAGAACGAGCAGCTCCAGCGCTCCGCGTCGTCGGGCGGCGGCGGGATCCTGTCGTCGATCTTCGGCGGTGGTGCGCGCCAGCAGCCGGCCGCCGCTTCGTTCGGTGGACAAGGCGCCCAGCGCGGCTACGGGCAGCAGCAGGGCGGCGGTCAGCAGCAGCCCGGCTACGCGTCGCAACAGGGCGGACCCTGGGGCGGCCAGCCTCAGCAGGGTGGACCGTGGGCCGGCCAGCCGCAGCAGCAGGCGCCTGCCGGCGGCGGCTTTCTGCGCGGTGCGCTGACGACGGCAGCCGGCGTCGCCGGCGGCATGGTGGTCGGCAGCGCTCTGATGAACGCCTTCTCGGGCGGCAGCCACTCGACGCTCGGCAGCCTGTCGAATACCGACATGTCTTCGATGGGCTTCGGTGACGCGCTCGGCGGCGGCGCCGGGGGCGGATACCAGGACGCTTCCTTCGGTGACGGCGGCGGCGTGTTCGGCGGCGGCGGCGCAGGCGGCGTGCAGGACGCGTCGTTCGGCGACGGCGGCGGTGCCTTCGGAGACGGCGCCAGCGTACAGGACGCGAGCTTCGACGATGGCGGCTCCGACCTCGGCGGCGGCGACGACAGCTGGACCTGACGCCGCTTCAACGGCACTGATCGAGACGTGGACGGCCGGGCTTGCCCGGCCGTTTTCGCGTCTAGATCACGCGCACGCGTGTGCCGACCCGCACACGGGCGTAGAGGTCGGTCACGTCCTCGTTCATCATCCGGATACAGCCGGAGGAGACATCCTGCCCGATCGTATGCGGCTCGTTCGTGCCGTGGATCCGGTAAAGCGAGGACCCGAGATAAAGCGCCCGGGCGCCGAGCGGATTTCCCGGACCACCTTCCATGTGGCGCGGCAGGTCGGGCCTGCGGGCCAGCATCTGTGGCGGCGGCGTCCAGCCCGGCCATTCGCGCTTCGCCGTGACGGTCTTCATGCCGGCCCAGGTGAAGCCCGGCCGGCCGACACCGATGCCGTAGCGGATCGCCTGCCCGCCCGGCTGCACATGGTAGAGGAATCGGGAGGGCGTATCGACGACGATCGTGCCGGGGGCGTCGGGACCGTCATAGGCCACGGTCCGACGCCGGTAGATGGGGTCGGTCTCGCGGCGGACGACCGCCTCCGCCGGGTATGACGCCGGGAGGCCGGCGAGGAGAGGATCCGGGGCGTGACCGAGCAGGGCGCTCCGCGGCGCTGCCCGGACGGCTTCCTGGCCCGTCATCAGGAGTTCCAAGAAGCCGCCGCCATACTGGCCGCCTCGCACGGATTGGCGCGGCAGGCCTTGGGCGAATGCCGGGGTTGTCGCTGCGGCAAGAACGCAGCCGAGCGCCATCGTCCAGGTGAGACGTGTCATGGGGAAAGTCCGTCGCGTGACCGATGCGAGGCCGATGGCCTGCGCAGGCTCACGATCTCCGACCCGCCTGACGGGTTGGTGAAGGTGCGGCGTCTTCCGGCCCTGGGTCGGCATCGCTGGGCCGGAAAGTCGAGAGAGGGTTAGCAGGAGCTTTCGCCACGGCTGCGAAACGCCGTTCGGCACGGAGGGCTTTCAGCAACTCGCAAGGTTCGACGCCTAGGGTCGCTTGCCACTCACCCCTTGGGCCGCCATGCCGTCTGCGCTGAAATCCTTCCGGATCGAGCACCGAGACACCGTGCTCGGCGAGGCGCAGGTGGAGGCGAGCGGTGGCGCGGCAGTCGGTTGCCCACCGCACGCGTGCCGTCATCGGGTCGATGCCGAGCGCCTGTCCGCCGAACTCACGGCCATGCGGGAGGCGATCTCCGCGACGAAGCGCGAGGTGTCCGATCTCCAGCGTTTCCCCGCCACCGGCGGCATTCATCGGGCCGCGTGCGAACTCGACGCCGTCTCGGCCGCGACGGAACGGGCCACGACGACGATCCTCGGCGCGGTCGAGGAGATCGAGTTCTCCGCGAATCTGATCAAGACGGGAGGCGCGGAGCGCCGGGGCGAGCCGGCCGACGTCATCCTCGACCGCGTGCTCGTCCTCTACGAGGCCTGCAATTTTCAGGACATCACGGGGCAGCGTATACGCAAGGTCGTGACGGCGTTGAAAGTCGTCGAGGAGCGTGTCGAACGCATGATCGCCGTGTGGGGTCAGGCCGCGTCCCCGTCACCCGATGTCTCGCCCCTTCTAAACCGCCCGGCTGCTCTCCTCAGCGGGCCCTGTCTGCCCGGGGAGGCCGGGCACGTCTCCCAATCCGATGTCGACGCCTATTTCAGCTGAGCGCTGAGCCCGGGTCTCGGCGCGCATCCGGCATGCGGCGCATCCGGGCGGTCAGATAGCCTCGCGCGCCGGCGACGTCGAAGGCGAGGGCGAGGGCGCCATAGATGGCGGCGCCGGCCACGATCTGCGGTCCGAGAAGCCAGGCCGGGGCCGCCCATCCCCGCGTCGGCCACAGACAAGCGGCCATGATCGCGGCCGCGAGACAGGACAAGGCTAGGTCGCGCCATGGCAGGCGGCCGCCCGTCGCGACCGCTACCGCGGCCAGGATGACGAGCCCGCCTGTCATGCCGGCCAGCTGGGCTGCCGCAAAGCCCTGCGGCCCGGCGAGGGCCGGCCAGCCGAAGACGATCGCGACATTGATGAGAAGTGCCGCGAGCGCCGCCGCGACCACTGGCGTGGTCCGCCGCCTGAGCTGGAAGACAGGGTTCAGCGCGTATTGCACGAGCGCGAAGGCCGCGAGCGTCGGGATCATGAGCCGCATCGTCTCCCCGAGCCGCCCCTGGAAGGCCGCGGGGATGAACAGGGCCTCGAAGGACGGCCACACGGCCCAAAGGCCGACGGCCGACGGGATCACGACGGCGGCCACGATGCCGGCATTGCGCTCCACCTGCGCGTCGGCCGCCTCGCGTCCGTGCAGCTCCTCGGCCCGGACCGCGAGCTGAAACAGGACGAGATCGAGCGCCGCCCCGAGATTCTGGAAGAGGCGCGTCACGAGTTCGCTCGCGAGCGAGAAATACCCCGCCTCCGTAAAACCCTCGCGTCCGGCCAGGATGGTCCGATTGAGGAGCGGCAGGAGCTGGTAGAAAGCGCTCGCCGCGACCAAGGGCAGGGCATAGCGGGCGAAGGTGAGGGCGAGGTCGCGCCGAAAGCCCGCATCCGGCGGCGGCGCATCGTGCAGCCTGCGCCGGACGACGAGGATGGGCAGAAAGGCCGAGAGCGCGGCTCCGGCCAGGACCAGCGCCGGGTCCGCCGTCGCGAGCGCGGCCCCGGCCGCGAACAGGAAGCCGAACAAGGCGCGCAGCAGCCCGAGGAGCGCATAGGGCCGCTCGAGAAAACGGGCGCGGGCCAAAGCCATCCGGTACTCGCAGAAGCCATAGGCGAGACCGCAGGCCGAAGCCGCCGCGAACAGGCTTGCCGGGAGTCCGAGGTCGAAGCCGAACGCGATCACGCCGGCCGTGACGGCCGCGAGAGCCGCCCCGGTCACCAGATAGGCGCGGTTCAGCGTGACCCGCACCGCAGGCTCGGCCGTCCGGACCCGCTCGGAATAGAAGCGCGTCGTCGACAGGCGCAGCCATTCGAACAGGACCGTGTTGATCACGAGCGTGACCGCGAGCCCGATCGCGTAGCGCCCGAACCCGTCGGGCCCGAGCAGCGAGGCAAGGATCAGCGACAGCGCGAAACTGAGCGCAGCGTTGACGAGGAAGATGGCGACGAGGATCATGCTTTTGCCGCGTAGGGGCGTGACCCACGCTAGCCGGCCACGGCTCAGAAAGCCTTAAGCACCGGTCGCGACGCTCTCAGGCCGCCGCTCCGCCAGTCTGTTCTTCGGCAAGCCATCCCCCCCGCGAGCGCCCGCGTCGACACGGAGGAGCCCGGGCGCTAAGCGCGGGACGGCAGCAGGGCGGAGGGGGCGAGGGTGGCCGAAGATCGGGCGGATGCCTCCAGAGGGGCGACGATGCGTCAGGCATCTGCCGACAGGTGCGGCCCTTGATCGAGCAAGGTCCGGAGCCGGACCTGGCACCGACCCCGTCTCCCTGGGCCCTGTTTCTCGGCTTCATGCGGATCGCGGCGCTCTCCTTCGGCGGCGTGCTGCCATGGGCGCGATTCGTCCTCGTGGAGCGCCGTCGCTGGATCACCTCCCAGGACTTCACCGACACGCTCGCGCTCTGCCAGCTGCTGCCCGGACCCAACATCGTCAACATGTCGGTCGCGATCGGGGCCCGCTTTCACGGACCTGTCGGGTCGCTGGCCTCCATCACCGGCCTGATGGCTTTGCCGGTCGTGATCGTCCTGGTGCTGGCGACTCTCTACGGCCAGTATCAGGAGGTGCCGGCCGTCGGCCGGGCCCTTGCCGCGATGGCGGCCGCGGCGGCGGGCCTCGTGACCGCCATGGCGATGAAGATGGCGGAGCCTCTGCTGCGACGCCGGTTCTGGCAGAGCGCGCCCTTCATCGCGCTGACCTTCGCGGCCGTCGCGATCTTTCGGCTGCCGCTTCTCCCGGTCGTCCTCTGCCTCGCACCGCTCGCGGTCGCGGCCGGATGGCGATCCCGATGACCGCGGCCCTGCTCGCCAAGCTCGGCTGGCGCTTCTTCATCATGGCCTTCCTGGCCATCGGCGGCGCCAATGCCGTCGTTCCCGAGATGCAGCGCCAGGTCGTCGAGATCGAGCGTTGGATGTCGGCCGGCGAATTCGCCGCCTTGTTTGCCATCGGCAACGCCGCGCCCGGTCCGAACGTCCTCATCGTCACGCTGGTCGGATGGCGGGTCGCCGGGATCGCCGGCGCGCTGGTTGCGACGCTCGCCATGGTGGTGCCGACCAGCCTTCTCACCTACGCGGTCTTCAGGGTCTGGGACCGCCTGAAGGATGCGGTCTGGCGTCGTCCCGTCCAGAACGGGCTGTCGACCGTGACGGTCGGGCTCGTCGCTGCGACCGCCTGGCTGCTGGCCTCGGCGACGGATGTCAGTCCGTTCCTGGCTTTGGTCACGGCGGCGACGGCCGCCTTGTCCTATTTCACGCGACTGAACCCGCTCTGGGCCTTCGCGGCGGCGGCGGCACTCGGGGCGGCCGGCCTCGTCTGACGGCAGGTCAGCCGCGCGGCGGCCGGGCGGCCGCGTCGAAGATGAGGCAGGTCTCGGTCCCGTGGGCGAGGAGGCGGCCTTCGGCGTCGCGCAGATAGCCCTCGGAGGTGGCGACCGTACCGCCCCGATGGACGATGCGACCCTCGCATGTGAGTTCGCCCGACCCGGGCAGGATCGCCCGGACGAGATGCACCTTGAGTTCGAGCGTCGTGTAGGCCTGGCCGGCCTTCAGACACGAGTGCACCGCGCAAGCCATGGCACTGTCCAGGATGCCCGATGTCCAGCCGCCATGGACCGCGCCGAGCGGGTTCAGGAAACGGGCGTCGGGGCGGCCCGTGAAGACGGCACGGCCGTCGGCGACCTCGGTCAGGATGCAGCCGGTCGTGTCCGCGAAGGGTGGCTTTGGATGGCGCCCGTCGATCAGCCCCTGCAGCAAAGCGAGGCCGCTCTCCCGCAGAACGACGTCCCGCGCTACGATCCCGACCTCGCCGCCCATGACCGACCGCCTCCATCAAAGCGGGCATATACGCCTTTCACGAAGGGCCTCGTCAACGTCCTGGCGTTGGATCGGGCCGGCTTCGCCGCCTGGACTTGAAGATGTCCGTGAACGCCCCGATAGAAGGTGGAATGCAGTCGAGGCACGCCGCTTCCTGCGGGATTTCATTGCGAACCTCTTGACGAGGACAGGGCCGCGGCCTAACTCGGCGCCAGCCCTGGCACTCGCAGGTCGCGAGTGCCAATTCGAGGCGAGCGGCCTGGCCGCGCTGAATCCCTATTCCAAGAGGCTACGCATGAACTTTCGCCCTTTGCATGACCGCGTCGTCGTTCGGCGCATCGAGAGCGAAGAGAAGACCAAGGGCGGCATCATCATCCCGGATACCGCCAAGGAGAAGCCGCAAGAGGGCGAGATCGTCGCCGTTGGACCGGGCGCCCGGGACGAGAGCGGCAAGATCAACGCGCTCGACGTGAAGGCCGGCGACCGGGTTCTGTTCGGCAAATGGTCCGGCACCGAGGTCAAGATCGACGGCGAGGACCTCCTCATCATGAAGGAATCCGACATCATGGGCATCGTCGAAGGCGGCGCGGCTCTCAAGAAGGCCGCGTAAGCAGGCCTCCCGGCCGCATCAGCCTGCGGCCCGATCCGGCACCCGCGTCATCCCGAGGAGCCGGCGCAGCCGGCATCTCGAAGAGCCTGCCCCGGACTTGATCCGGGGACGCACCAACCCTCTCGCCTGCTTCGAGACGCGCCTGTCGGCGCTCCTCGGCATGCGGGCCTAGTCCAACCGAGGTTACATCATGGCAGCCAAAGACGTACGTTTCTCCACCGACGCCCGGGACAAGATGCTTCGCGGCGTCGAGATCCTGGCCGATGCGGTCAAGGTCACCCTCGGCCCCAAGGGCCGCAACGTCGTGATCGAGAAGAGCTTCGGCGCTCCGCGCATCACCAAGGACGGCGTGACGGTCGCCAAGGAGATCGAGCTCTCCGACAAGTTCGAGAATATGGGCGCCCAGATGGTGCGCGAAGTCGCTTCGAAGTCGAGCGACCTGGCCGGCGACGGCACCACCACGGCGACGGTGCTCGCCGCCTCGATCGTCCGTGAGGGCGCGAAGTCGGTCGCGGCCGGCATGAACCCGATGGACCTGAAGCGCGGCATCGACCTCGCGGTCGCGGCCGTCGTCAAGGACATCGGCGAGCGCGCCCGCAAGGTCGCGTCGTCGGAGGAAGTCGCCCAGGTCGGCACGATCTCGTCGAATGGCGACAAGGAAATCGGCCAGATGATCGCCGAGGCGATGCAGAAGGTCGGCAACGAGGGCGTGATCACGGTCGAGGAGGCCAAGACCGCCGAGACCGAACTCGACGTCGTCGAGGGCATGCAGTTCGACCGTGGCTATCTCTCGCCCTATTTCATCACAAACGCCGAGAAGATGGTCGCCGAGCTCGAGGATCCCTACATCCTCATCCACGAGA